>NZ_LUFI01000026.1:0-95838 GCF_005281675.1 Sphingobium sp. MP9-4
GAACGAACCTTCGCATGGCTCAATCGAAATCGACGCTTGGCAAAGGACTTCGAGCGAACCATCAAATCCGCAACTGCACTTCTATATGCCGCTGCTGCTGTCGTCCTCATCAGGCGCATCGCTCGTTACGCACGAGATTCAAGACAGGCTCTTAGGATGGAACTTGCAGTGGGATCAATTCTGCATGGCCATCCCCAGCGTGGGCATCACGACGCTGCGCGTGTCCAGATTTGTGCGACTGTGCTTGTATGTCGAAATAAATCATTGTGGCGCATTCATATCTCGGTCAAGCAAGGGTGCAGCTAAGTACCTGAATTGAAATATAAATACGCCACAACTTTCGCTCTTTTAATCAGTAGGTCGCTGGTTCGAACCCAGCTGGACTCACCATTTTAACCCTTATAAAACATCATCTTGATGGCACTTATGCCGCCGTAGCGCGCGACATCTTCCATCTGAGTACCCAATAGGCACCGAAAAAGTCGGAGCAATGGGATGCATCATTCGTGTCTGTTGTGATAATTTTCCATCAACGGCGCTTTCATCGTTCCCGAATTGTTCGCCTTCGGTATAGATGGTGGAAGCTTACCGCCGTTTGTGAGGTAGGGAATTGAAGTTCGTTGATCTGTTTTCGTGCGGTGGCGGAATATCCACTGGATTTGCCCGCACGGGGCGCTTCACGCCGATCGGTGCCGTGGACCTTGAGGTAGCTAAGCCCAGCCATCCAGTCGGCGCGACTGCCTGCAACGATACCTACGAGGCGAACCTAGGGCTCCGGCCCCTCTCTGCTGACCTTGCGGTTATTTCTCCTGAAGACGTCGCCGCCCACTTTGGGTTTAAGCCGAACGATGTTGACCTGCTCATTTCCTGTGCGCCCTGTACTGGCTTCAGCCAGAAGCAATCGCGCAACCATGCCCGCGATGATTCCCGCAACCACCTCGTCGAGCGCACGGCTGTCTATGCGGAGGCGTGGAAGCCGAAATATGTGGTGGTCGAGAACGTCAAGGAATTGCTTCGTGGACGACACAAACACCACTATCAGGGCCTTCATCGTCGGTTGACAGAACTTGGGTACGACGTCTTTGCCGAGGTGCACGATCTCAAACATCTGGGCCTTCCGCAGAGTCGTATTCGCTCCCTGATCGTTGCAAAATTGGGCGGTCGCTTCGAGTGGCACGTTCCGGAACGGCAATCGTTCGCGACTGTAAGGGACGCAATCGGCCACCTGCCTGCCGTTCAGGCGGGAGAGCAGCACCCTGACGACCCGATGCATGTGTCTCCTCGTATGACGGATGGGTCCATGGCGCGGATGCAGGCCATCCCGAAGGATGGGGGGAGTTGGACCGACATTCCAGAGAAACTGGCTCATTTGCGCATTCCGAGCATGAACTCGAAAAAGCCTGGGTCATTCCCCGACATTTACGGTAGGCTTGCATGGGACCGGCAGGCGCCGACGGTGACCCGCGAGTGCAGCCACCCCGGCAACGGCCGCTACTCTCATCCCGAGCAGGACAGGCTCCTTACAGTGAGGGAGACGGCTCTAATCCAAGGCTTCCCTGCCGATTACCAGTTCAAGGGAAGCTTGTCGTTCAAGTACCGACAGATCGGAGATGCTGTGCCGCCGGTGGTGGCGGGCCAGATAGCACGCGCAATCCTTGCTGACATCGATGGGGAATTGGAGGCGACTTCACAGGCTAGCGGTCAGTTGTCTCTATCTGTCTAACCGGGACGGCCTAGCTCCCACCACGCATGCAGCGGGCATAGTTCCGTATCTAAGCCTGAGATTGTGATTTTCTCGACTGCCGTCAAGGACAAGCCTGAACGCTTTTCGGCCGTTCAATCTGACTTCTGCGCTAGTACCACCGGCTTTTGTAATCTTCCCAAAATCTTTTGCCTCCAGGTTTGCCACCGCAGCCAAGACATCTTTCGGGATTTCCCGAAGATCATAACGGACCCGTTCCTCGTTGCCGTAGCTCCGAAGCATGAAAATTCGCTCATATTCTTGGAGATGCGAGAGAATGCGTTCTTTCACCTGTTCGGGAGCATCTTCAGGACCGTTCAGGTCTCTAATCCACCGGGCCTCCATCAACTTTGAAATCGTGATCGACTTGGGATTTAAGCCCTTGGCGGCTTCAGTTTTAAGCGAGAAAAAGCGAGCATCGACTTCAAGATCAGCGCCTCGGTGGACCATGCTATCCGTTCGCTTCGCATCATGGCCGGTGCGTTTAAAGGATTGTTCGAGTATGTGTTCGAAGTTCTCCTTTTTCAGTGCCACTCCGCTTGATGCATGATGCGCGGCAAGACGAGTAGAAAAATATTCGAATGCATCTTCATCGAGAAAATCATTACGGATGTGCTCGCTAATTTGCTCCTCCGCAAATTTGGCAATGATGTCCGTAAGGACTTCAACTTGGATGGGGGAAAGTGATCGAAGGGCATTGACTGCCTGCTCAATATCTTGCCGTTTTGCATTCTCGTCTGGCATGAATTTTCCAAATTATTGAGTTCAGGAAACTATTGTGAGCCAGAGCCTGTCGGTCAAGGTCCGCACGAGCGTATTCCAGGGCTTCTCTTCCAGGCTAACGTCAGAGTTTGATTGAGACAGACGGCCACTTAGCCCACTGTGCCTTGATCCAGCAGTGCGCTCGGGTGGCAACCGAGAACAGCTGCTAATCTGCCGACGATGGCGCCAGATGGGTTGCTGCGGCCCGCCTCGATGCCGCGCAGATAGGTCTTCAGAGCCCGCGCCAACGTTATGCCTGTCTCGGCCGGCCCCTCCGTCGGGTCTACGCCGGATTGTATCTGCGACATCAACGTCTTCGCCCGGTTACGAGCTTCGCGCAATCCGATCCGGTCGCAGCGGTCGATCTTGACCCGCACCGTCCTGACGTGACGCACGTCGCCCTGAACGGCATAGCAGCGCGCTGTCTTGTGGCATATGACCATCAGGCCTTTGACCTGCTCGTCCCGGAAGATTCCGGAGGCGAGAGGCAGGTCCCTGATGCGGGCTTCGGTGAGATTGCGTATGACCAAGCGACATTCCTTTTCAAGCACAGCGCCGAGCACCGAACGGCCGCTATCCTTCACTGCCGTCGACTGACGCCGAATGACTGAATGTCGCGGTTTTACGTGCCCGCGAGCCGCCCGATGACCATAATTGACCTCGAATGGCGCGATGTAGCGGGGCTTTCAATCAGTAGGTCGCTGGCTCGAACCCAGCTGCCCCCCCAACATCGCGACAGCAACCGATCCCTGTGTATCCTTGCCGATCAAGCGCGCGCATCCACGCCATTTCTGCGCACGGCGCACAACTGTCGTGCCGACAAACGACAGGACAGGACGCGCCCGGATGATATCGAGCGGGCGACGCGCCCGCTGCCAATATCCGGGGCGCACACCGCGGTTTTCGAAAAGCGGGCGCGTCACCTTCCCATGACCCGACCTGCCCCGTCGCGCCCACCCGCAAAAGAAAACGCGGCCCCGGAACATGCCCGGAACCGCGTCTTTGCCCTTCCCCAAGGGAATGGGATCAGAACTTGCCCTGGATACCGACGAAGAAGCGCTGACCGGGATAGGCCATCTCCACCGGCATATCGCTGTTGATATAGAGTTTGGTGGATTCCTTGGTCAGGTTCTGCGCTTCCAGGAAGACACTGAAATGATATTGCGGGAAGCGCAGCGTGATCTTGCCGTCCAGATAGCCTTCACCCTTGCGATAGAGCGGGTTATTGCCGTTATTGGCATCAATCACCGTCTGCATCCACTTGGAGCGATAATTGTAGCTCAGGCGGAAATTGAGCCAATCCTTGTCGTAGAAGAAGCTGGCATTATAAGTATATTTCGACATGCCGGGATATTCTTTGAGTTCCGCCCCGGTCGCACTGTTGGTGAGGTTGGTCCGCAACGCCCGCGAATAGCTGAAATTCGCGCTAGCCCCGAAACCATCGAACGGCTTGGGCAGGAAGGTGAAGGCAGTCTGCGCATTCGCCTCGATGCCGTCGAGCAGCGCACCAAAGCCATTGACCGGCTGGCGCACCGTATAGCTGGAGCCGTCGTTGAACAGGTCCACGCCGCTGCGGGTCACATTGGGAATGACGAAGCTGGATTCATATTTCTTCCAATAGCCCAGGCTCAGCATCGTGTCGGCGTTGGGATACCAGGCCAGGTTCACTTCCCACTGGTCTGCGCGATAGGGCTTGAGCGCCGGATTACCCGCTGTGCAGGTATCGTCCGTGCCCGTGATGGTGATGTCATCCAAGCAATTGATGTTGGGCACCAGGTCGGTCGGGCGCGGTCGCGCCAAATTCTTGGCCCAGTTGGCCCGCAGGAACAGGTCGCGCGCCAGTTCCAGATTGGCGTTGAAGGCCGGCATGATGTCCGTGTAACTGTTGCTGATCGTCACCGATTGCGCCGCCAGCACGACCGTTTCCGTGCCGCCCGTCGGGGTGAAGCGGGTCACACGGCTGACATTGGTGCCGGTCCCTTCATCCTTGGTATGCATCCAGCGCACGCCGGCATTGCCGGTCAGGCGCATGCCGAAAATCTGGGTATCGATATCCGCCATGACATAACCCGCCAGCACGGTTTCGTCGATCTTGGCGCTGGGCACCTGCGGGAAACCATCGGCGAAGCGGACCAGATCATGATCGAAGCCCGAAAGATCGTAGAATTTCCCCAGTTCCTCGGCATCGAAATTGGGGAAGGCGAGCCCCGTGGGCAGGCCAGCCGGCGCGCCCTTCAGGCCGGAAAAGAGCGGCGCGCCACCCGTGGTGCCGCCAATCGCGCCGATCAGCGCGGTATATTGGGCGGGCGTCATATACCAGGTATTGCCGTTGCGCGTCTGGGTCGGATTGGCAACGATATTGGTAGTGTAGGAGACATTCGCCGACGACTGATAGGTCATCGTCGTCGGATTCAGCAGGACCGAACCACCACCCTGATAGTTCAGGAATTTTTGTTTGCGCCCCTGGGCACCAAATTCGATCTTGCTGACGATCGGGTGATCAATTTCCCAATCGACGTCGATCTTGAACTGATCTTCGGTATTGTTGAACTCACCCGGACGATATTGCAGGCCGGGGCCATAGACCGGCAGCACCTGGCCATTGGCGCCGGTGCGGGTGAAGTCGGCATAGACCGCCGGATCGGCCGGGTCGAAATTGGATGGGAAGCTGAAGACCGGCAGCCCCTGGTCATTGTTGCGGTCGATGGTGATGCCCGACACGCTGGTGCCCAGCGAAATGAGGTTGGTCTGCTGATCGGTATGGGCGGTCGCATGCGATCCCATCACGTCGATCTTCAACCGGCTATTGGGTTCCCAGGTAAAGCCGCCCGAGAAATATTTGCTGTCCTGGTCATAATCGAAGTCGCGGCGCTGCACGCCGATGATGTTCGCCGCACCATTCCAGTTGGGGTTGGTTGCGGTGCCGATGTTGACGGCGTCAAGCGCGGTGGTGAGGCCGGTGACGACATGGTTCCCGTTGACCGTCGAAGTGCCCAGTTGGACCCGGCGACGCGACGTGCCGCCGCCCGCGCCGGCTGCCAGCTGCGGATCGAGGTTGAAGCGCTCGATGCGGCCCAAATCCACCGAATAGTTGGTGTCCTGCAGCTTCTGGTTGCGCAGATTGACCTGGCCGTTGACATAGGCGCGGAAATTGGGCGCCACCTGATATTGCAATGTGACATCGGCCGAGATGCGCTTGTCATTACGCACCAATTGGCGATAGCGCGGCACGGTCGGCGCCCAGTCGAAGAACTGGGTTTCGCACGCCAGCCGGTTGGCGGTGGCGGCCCCGGTGGTCGCACCACCGACGCCAGCGCAGCTCTCATATGTATTATAGTTGCTGTAGAGCGGGTTAGCGACCGTCTTATCGGTCGAATGATCGAAATCGGCCAGCCGCTGCCAATTAGTGTTGCTGATATAATCCTGGCGTGTGTCGACGTCGCTATAGGTAGCGTTGACCAGGATGCCCAGGCCATCGATCAGGGATTTGGGCGCACCGGCAAAGAAGGTCAGGCGCGGCTTCCAGCTTTCCGTAAGATCCAGATGCTGGCCCGACGCGACCATCGAGATCAGTGGATCCTTCAGTTCCAGCGGTTTGCGCGTTTCGACGCGCACCGTGCCGCCAATGCCGCCTTCGGTCAGGTCGACAGCATAGCCCTTGTAGACGTCGATCGACTTGACCAGTTCGGCCGCGATTTCGCGGAAGTCGCCGGCGCGCGAACCGAGCGCGCTGACCTGGCTGACACCGTTGATCTCGACGCGGTTGAGGTCGGGCTCGACGCCACGGATCGAAATCTGGTTGCCCTCGCCAAATTCGCGGCTCAGCTGGACGCCGGTGATGCGGGCGAGCGAGTCACCGATATTCTTGTCGGGGAAGCTGGCGATATCATCGGCGACGATCGAGTCGACGACGGTGTTCGCTTCCTTCTTGCGGTTGATCGCCGATTGCAGCGAGGCACGGGTGCCGACGACGACGATATCGGCGGCCGAAACGGCGCCTTCCTTCTTTTCGCCTTCGTCATTTGTCTGAGCAATGGCTGAAGCCGACATCAGCATGACGCCCGCCATGGCGAGGGCAGAGGCGCCCTTCAGCGTCCGGCGAACCATTGCGATGTTTGAAAAATTTCGTGCACTTTCAGTGGTATGCTCGCGCATAGCCGATCCCCTCTCTCCCAGAACACCCATGACCGACTCCGTTTCCCCACGGTCGTCGAATCAGTTTCTAGACGGAGAGTTACTGAACCTATATGTGGGATGCAATTCTAATATTTGGATCAGTAGTGATCCAGAGGGGAGATTGATGCAAATGCGCACCACTATTCGGGCCTTTACCATGATGCTCGGGCTGGCGACTTCGACCATGGCACTAGCAACTGGCCCCACCGCCCGAATAGCGGCCGAACGACTTGATCGTGGCGCGGTAGCGCTACCAACACAAGGCGGCGGCATGCTTATTACATGGCGTCTACTGACCGATGATCCCGCCACCATCCGCTTCCGCCTGCTGCGCGACGGCAAGCCGATCCATGACAGCCGCGTCGGCGAAGCCACCGCCTTCGTCGACAGGAAGGGCAGCACGACCAGCCGCTATGCGGTGCAGCGGATCGGCGACAAGGGCGCCCCCTCCCCCGCCATGATGTGGGACAAATCCTATCTCTCCATCCCCCTCACGCCCCCCGCCGACGGCGTCACCCCGGCCGGCGAGTCGTTCAGCTACACCGCCAATGATGCCAGCGCGGCCGATCTGGACGGCGACGGCCGTTACGAGATCATCCTGAAATGGGATCCGACCAACAGCCATGACAATAGCCAGGGCGGCTATAGCGGCTCGGTCTTCCTCGACGCCTATCGGCTCGACGGCACGCGGCTATGGCGCATCGACCTTGGCCGCAACATCCGCGCCGGCGCCCATTATACCCAGTTCCTGGCCTTCGACTTCGATGGCGACGGTCGCGCCGAAGTGGCGATGAAGACCGCCGACGGCACGATCGACGGCATCGGCACGGTGATCGGCGACGCGAAGGCCGACTGGCGCGGCCATGATGGCGAAGTGCCGCAGCGCGACCGCACCGGCGCCAAAGTCCTTGCCGATGGCACCAAGGTCGCGCCGATGCAGGGCCGCATCGTCAAGGGGCCGGAATATCTGACCGTCTTCGACGGCCTCACTGGCAAGGCACTGGCCACCGCCCCCTATGATCCGCCGCGCTATCCCGGCGGCAATCCCACGACCGAGCAGCTGACCGAAAGCTGGGGCGATGGCTATGCCAACCGGTCCGACCGGTTCCTGGCCGGTGTCGCCTATCTCGACGGCCATCTGCCCTCGATGGTCTTTGGTCGCGGCTATTATGCCCGCACCGCGATCGCCGCCTGGGACTGGCGCGACGGCAAGCTGACCCAGCGCTGGCTGTTCGACAGCAGCCAGCCGGGCAAGGGCGACTATGCCGGGCGCGGCAATCACCAGCTTTCGATCGCCGATGTCGATGGCGACGGCCGCGACGAGGTGATCTACGGCTCGATGGCGGTCGACGACGATGGCAAGGGGCTGTGGACCCAGCCGCTCTTCCACGGCGACACCATGCATGTCAGCGATCTCGACCCCGCCCGCCCCGGCCTCGAAAAATTCGGTGTGTTCGAGGATCAGCGCCAGAATGGCATGATCGGCTCCGCCCTTCTCGACGCGCGCACCGGCCAGATGCTCTGGTCCACCCCGGCCGAAAAGGATACCGGCCGCGGCGTCGCCGCCGATATCGATCCGCGCCACTGGGGCGCCGAGTTCTGGAATTCCAGTTCGGCCGAACTGTTCGACGTCGCCGGCAAGCCGATCGGCCCGCGCCCGCGCCAGATGAACTTCGCCATCTGGTGGGATGGCGACCTGCTGCGCGAACTGCTCGACAAGACGACCATTTCCAAATGGGACTGGGAAAATGGCAAGGAAATCCCCCTGCTCTCGCCCGAGGGCCTGTCGTCCAACAACGGCACCAAGGCGACACCAGCGCTGCAGGCGGACCTGATCGGCGACTGGCGCGAGGAAGTGGTATGGCGCAGCGCCGACAATCGCGAACTGCGCATCTACACCACCCCCTATCCGACCACGCACCGCTTCGTCACGCTGATGCAGGATCCGGTCTATCGCCTCGGCGTCGCCTGGCAGAACACCGCCTATAACCAGCCGCCGCACACCAGCTTCTATCTGGGCGCCGGCAAGCAGGGCGAACGCTGACCCTCGATCGGGTGGGCGGCGCCACACACGCCCCACCTGACTGACCAATATATGGATCACATATCCATTTTTAGGGATATCTATTGACCCCTCGCCCGGCATCGCCCAAAGTGGCCTGACCAATATTCGGAGAGGGCAAGGGCATGAAGCGGAAATCGGCTGTCGGCGCGCGGGTGCGTCAGTTGCGGGGTGGCCTGGCCCTGCTGGCGCTGGCGCCGCTCCTGCCCGCGCTCCCCGCCGCCGCCCATGACGCCTCCACCGTCACCGCCTCGCCGCGCCAGACCTATAATCTCAATCCCGGCTGGCTGATGACCACCGGCGATCAGGCCGGCGCACAGCAGCCCGGCTTTGACGACAAGGGATGGCAGAACGTCACCCTGCCCAACGCCTTCAACGAGACGCAGGCCTTCGCCCGCGATATCAAGGCGCTGTCCACCGGCATCATCTGGTATCGCAAGCACATCACCCTCCCCGCCGATGCGGCGCGCGGCAAGGCCTTCCTGGAATTTGAAGGCGTGCGCCAGGCCGCCGAAATCTGGGTCAATGGCCGCTCGGTCGCGCTGTCCGAACATGGCGTGATGGCCTTCGGCGCCGACATTACCGCCGCACTCAAGCCCGGCGACAATGTCATTGCCGTGCGCGTCGACAATGACTGGAAATACAAGGAACGCGCCACTGGCAGCGGCTTCCAGTGGAACAATGACAATTTCAACGTCAATTATGGCGGCATTACCAAGAATGTCCGGCTCCACCTGACCGGGCCAGTCTATCAGACGCTGCCGCTCTATTCGACGCTCGGCACCACCGGCCAATATGTCTGGGCCGATGGTTTCGACATCGCCGGCCGCCGCGCCAATATCCATGCCGAAAGCCAGGTCCGCAACGACAGCGCCGCCGCTCGCGCCCTGTCGCTGCGCGTCGAAATCCGCGATCCCGCCGGCCGCCGCGTCGCCCGGTTCGACAGCGCCGCCACCTCGATCGCGCCCGGCCAGAGCGCTACCCTCGCCGCCGCCGCGCCGGTCGCCGACCTCCATTATTGGAGCTGGGGCTATGGCTATCTCTACACCGTCACGACCAGCCTGATGGACAAGGGCAAGGTGATCGACAGCGTCGACACGAAGACCGGCTTCCGCCAGACCCGCTTCGGCGATGGCAAGGTCGACCTCAACGGCCGCACCATCATGGTCCATGGCTATGCCCAGCGCACCTCCAACGAATGGCCCGCCGTCGGCACCTCCATCCCGCCCTGGATCAGCGACTTTTCCAACGCGCTGATGGTGGAGAGCGGCGGCAATCTGGTCCGCTGGATGCACGTCACCCCGTTAAAGCAGGACATCGAATCCGCCGACCGCGTCGGCCTGATGCAGGCGATGCCGGCGGGCGACGCCGAAAGCGACGTCACCGGCCGCCGCTGGGACCAGCGCAAGGAAGTGATGCGCGACGCGATCATCTATAATCGCAACAATCCCTCGATCCTCTTCTACGAAAGCGGGAACGAGAATATCAGCGAAGCGCATATGGCGGAGATGAAGGCGATCCGCGACCTCTACGATCCCCATGGCGGCCGCGCCATCGGATCGCGCGAAATGCTGGACAGCAAAGTCGCCGAATATGGCGGCGAGATGATGTATATCAACAAGAGCGCGAAGCATCCGATGTGGTCGATGGAATATAGCCGCGACGAAGCCGCCCGCGCCTATCAGGACAATTTCACCCCGCCCTTCCACAAGGATGCGCCCGCCTATAATCGCAACCAGGACAGCCACGCCATCGAGGATGTGAAGCGCTGGAACGACTATTATGTCATGCGGCCGGGCACCGGCACCCGCGTCAGTTCCGGCGGCGTCAACATCATCTGGTCGGACAGCAACACCCATTATCGCGGCGACAATAATTACCGCCGCTCGGGTGAGGTCGACGCCGTGCGCATCCCCAAGCAGGGCTTTTTCGCGCATCAGGTGATGTGGAACGACTGGGTCGACAGCGTCACTCCCGCTACCCACATTATCGGCCACTGGAACTACGCCCCCGGCACGGTCAAGGACATGGCCGTCGTGTCCAATGGGAATAGCGTCGAACTGTTCCTCAACGGCCGCTCGCTCGGCAAGGGCCAGCGCAGCGACAGCTTCCTCTTCAGCTGGAAGGCTATCGCCTTCGCCCCCGGCACGCTGCGCGCCGTCGCCACCCACGCCGATGGCAAGACGTCGGAATATAGCCTCTCCACCACCGGCCCGGCGGTCGCGCTCAAACTCACCCCCCATGTCTCGCCGCGCGGCTTCGTCATGGACGGTGCCGACATCGCGCTGGTCGATGTCGAGGCGGTCGATGCGCAGGGCCGCCGCGTGCCGGTGGACGCCAGCAAGGTCCATTTCGATCTCAAGGGGCCGGCGCTCTGGCGCGGCGGCATTGCCCAGGGCGACAGTCAGGGCAAGGTCCGCGCCGGCCAGACCGAAGGTGAAGCGGTGGTAACCAAGGCGCATGGCGCGGACGGCACCACCTCCTATGCCGGCACCGCGCGCGAGGAGGATAATTATATCCTCTCACCCGACCTGCCGCTGGAGGGCGGGGTTAACCGCGTCCTGATCCGCGCGGGCACCAAGGCCGGCATCGTATCGCTCACCGCGACCGCGCCGGGCCTCAAGGCCGCCAGCCTGTCGATCCAGACCAAGCTGCCCGCCGCCACCAAGGGCGGGCTCTCCACCGATTTCGCCGACGCCTTCCAGCCCGGCAGCCTGGTGCGCGGCCCGACGCCCGCCACTCCCAGCTTCACGCAGCATCGCACAACCTTCGTTGCGCAGGATATCCGCGCCGGGTCAGGACAGGCCGATGCCGGCGCCACCGTCGACGACAATGAACTCACCCGCTGGGCGAGCGACGGCAAGCCGGACAATGGCTGGATCGAATATCGCTTCGCCACGCCGGTGCGCCTCAGCGAAATCGACCTGAAACTGGTCGGCTGGCGCTCGCGCGCCTATCCGCTCGAACTGACGATCGACGGCAAGAGCGTCTGGCGCGGCGAGACCGAACGGCAGCTCGGCTACACCACGCTGCGTTTCCCCGCCACGACCGGCCAGTCATTGCGCATCCGCCAGACCGGCCCGGTGCAGGACAAGGACGCCTTCGGCAAGGTGGTGGAACTGGCCAGCGCCCGCCAGGCCGGCGACACCGGCGCCGACGCCGTCCCGCCCGGCTGGCACCTCGGCATCGTCGAAGCCGAATTCCACGGCCCGGTCGACTGACGCCCTCTGCCCGCAGCACCCACATCCGTTCGTTTCGAGCCTGTCGAGAAACGACCAGAAGCGGACGTTTCCTACTCCCCTCCCTTGCAGGGAGGGGCCGGGGGTGGGTGCGCCGCGTAGCGGCGGTCTACGGTCGATAGGGCAGAAGCTCGCTACGCTCGCTATGCTCGCAACCCACCCCAATCCCTCCCTGCAAGGGAGGGGCTATGTCTTGTTCCCACCGCATCGCCGCCATTCGACGAACCTCAAAGCGCGCGCTACGACGCCTTGGCCAGTCCCGGCACCCGTACCGGCTGCGCCACTGGCCGGTTAAGCACGACCGATAGCCGATCGGCCGTGCGCAGCGCCAGCGCGGCGATGGTCAGCGTCGGATTGGCCCAGCTCGACGTCGGGAAGGTCGAAGAGCCCACGACATAGAGATTGGCCTGGCCATGCACGCGCCCGTCGGCATCCACCACGCCTTGGCGCGGGTCGGTCGCCATGCGGGTCGTGCCCATATGATGATAGCCGCCGATCGCGTGGGACGAGATGAGCGGATCGTTGCGCCACAGCTCGCCCGGCTCGTCCAGCCAGTCGGCGCGCTCGACCCGGCCCATGCCCAGCCGTTTGAGTTCACGGCCCAGGCCATCGACCAATCCCGTCACGCTATGCTTGTCGATCGCCGACAGCCGCCAGTCCAGCGCCACGCGCGGCACGCCCAGCGCGTCGCGCTCCTTCGTCAGCAGCACCCGGCTATCGGGATTGGGCGCCTGTTCGGCCCGCACCAGCAGCGCGATTTCCAGCTTGCGCGCCTTGTGCAACAGCCAGGGGCGGAGCGGATCGACATGGCGCTGGGCCCAGGTCGCCGCCTTCTTCGTCATCATCCACATCCGCCGGCCACTGCGGGTCGGCGACATGTCATGCTTGAGCGAACCATAGGCGCGCATGCCCCAGAATTGCGACGCCCGCGCCGGTTGCCGCCCGACGATGGTGAGCGAGCTGTTGAGCAGCCCCTCGCGCCGCTGCAGATCGGCAGAGGGCGTGATGAGCGCTGCCATGTCATGGCCGCCGATCCGGTGCCGCCGGCCGAAGGCCTTGAGCAGTGGCCAGGCCTTGGCATCGACGATCCGCCCGCCGCGCGCATGGGGATGTTCCATGAAGTTGCGGCCGACCTGGTCGCGCTCATTGCCGATGTTCGACGCCAGCAGCAGCCGGGCATTCTCGATCCCGCCCGCCGCCAGCACGAAGGCGCGCGCCTCGACATGCAGATGCGCGCCGGCCAGCGCCTTCGCCTCGATCCGGCTGATCGCGCCATCCTTCGTAACGATCCGCGTGACGCTGGCATGGGTGATGATCTCGCAGCGCGGATGATCGCGCAGATCCTGGCACGCGTCGAAGGTGAAGCGGTTGAAGCGCGGATCGAAATTCCACACCGGCATGTGCAGTTCCGACCGATCGAACCCCGGCAGCGGCACGCCATGGGCGCTCAGCGCGTCGGCACTGGCCGGCTCGTCGCCAATCTCGAATATGCCGCGCGCCTGGCCATAATAGTCCTGCAGTTCGTTCCAGGACAGCGGCCAGCCTGATCCCGCCACCCAGTCGCGGCGCTGGAGGTCGATCGGGTCCAACGTAGCACAGCGCCCGCCCCAGATCGCCGTCGTGCCGCCAAAGAAGCGCAGCCGCGCATCGTCCAGATCATAATAGGCCTGGCCGACATTCTTGCCGGCGTTGAGGTCGGCGGTTTCCCGCTCATAGTCCAGCCCGCCGCTTTCCAGCAGCAGCACCTGATGCCCGGCCGCCAGCAGCCGGCGCGCGGTGGTGATGCCGGCCGCGCCCGCGCCGATGACGCAGACATCTGCCTGCCGGCGCAGCGCGCCGGTCTGTTGCGAGAGATCAATGCTCATTCATGCGTCCTGATTATTGGCCAGATCGGCCGCGTGCTTCTGCAGGAAATCCTGGGATTCCACGCCGGTCAGCACATAGACGGTGCCCTTGCGGGCCCAGTAGGCGATGGTCTCGCCGTCGACGACCTGGGTGCGCGGCGTTTCCGGCAGGCCGGTGACAGCCCGCGCCGCGAACAGCGATACCGGCGCCTTTTCGCCCGCATCGATCACCAGTTGCAGGCTCGGCCCATAGTCCGACGGGAAGAGCTGCACATCCAGCACCCGCCAGCCCGCCGGCAGTACCGGCACGTTGATATGGGTGGCCGACCGGACATCGGCCGGGTCGAAATGCGGGATTTCGGGCTGCGACTTCATGTGCGACCGCACCAGCGCGGTCTTGTGCGACATCAAGGCCTCCTCGATGAACACCGGCATCGCCTGCGCCGTCGGCGCCACGCCCATGTTCAGCTTGCCCACGCCCAGCGCCACCGCGGCAACGATGCCCGCCGCCATCGCCAGCCCGCCGCTCAACCGGCGAAACAGGCGGCTGCGGTGCAGCGCGCCTTCCACCTTGCGGGCGCTGTCATGCAAGCGTTGCGGCACCGGCTGCTCGTCGCGCTCCGCCAGTGCCCGCATCGCGTCGCGCACCGACAGATCGGCCAGCACGCGCGCGGCCACATCGGGATTGCGCACCAGATAATCGGCCACTTCCAGCCGCCCCATGGCGTCGAGCTGGTCGTCGACATAGGCGTGCAGTTCGCATTCGGTGATGGTGAGTTCCGCCATGGCTCAATCCCTCACGATGCGCAGATGGCCGGGGCGCACGGCTGGCGCCCCCTCCTCCAGTGCGCGCAGCTTCGCGCGGGCGCGGGACAGGCGCGAAATCAGCGTGCCGATGGGAATGCCGATCGCGTCGGCCGCATCCTGATAGGAAAGCCCCTCGACCGCGACGAGATGCAGCACGGCCTGCTGCTCCTCCGGCAGGGCGGTCAGCGCCGCCTCGATCTGGTGCAGTCGCACCATCTGCTCCTGCGCCGGCGCCGCTACCGGCTCGGCCTGCGCCACGGCGTCGGCGCGGAACCGTTCGCGCACGGCCGCCCGTCGCGTGCCGCTGACGAAGACATTATGCAGGATGGAAAACAGCCAGACGCGCAGTGGCCGGCCGCGCTGATAGCTGTCGGCATTGGCATAGGCGCGCACCAGCGCATCCTGGACCAGGTCTTCGGCATCGCTTTCATTGCCGGTCAGTCGACGGGCGTAGCGCATCAGCGCGGGCAGCAGGTCGACGACCTTGGGCGACGTGGGTTTCATACGTCACTTACGCCTCAGTGGCGGCTTTAATCCCCTTTGCTACCAAATTATTTCCAGACCATGTATCGGGGCTTTCCCCGACCGGGGATCAGGGTCGGATTTCGCGCCTTTCCGCGCTGCTGCGCAGGCCTGCTTCCAATATTTCCATCACCGCGATCGCCTCGTTCGCCGGCACCGGATTGGCGCCCTCGCCCCGGATCGCATCGGCCAGCGCCTGCCAGAACAGCCGGTAATCGCCACGTTCATTCATAACCATATGGCTATCGCCCGCCGCATCGGTCAGATGGCCCGGCTGCGGATCGACGCCCCAGTCCGCCCCCTCGGGCCGCTGCCCCGCGACCGTCGCCGCCTCCTGCCCGTCGGTCCCATTCTTGATCCAGCTGCCGCCCGTGCCATGGACGACGAAGCGCAAACCATGCGCCGCCGCCTGCTTGGTCGCATGCAGCAGCACGCGATGGCGCGGATAGCGCAGCGTCACATGGAAATAATCGGGCGACACCGCCCCTTCGCGCAGAGCGGCAATGTCCGCGCTCACCCCTTCGGGCTTGCCGAACAGGCACAGCGCCTGGTCGATCAGGTGCGGCTCCAGATCCTGCCAGATGCCCGCCGCCCGCGCATCCTTCCAGGTCGTCGCCGGGGTCGGCCGCCAGCGGTCGAAATGGCTTTCGAACTGGATGATCTCGCCCAGCCGTCCCTCGGCGATCAACCGGCGCAAGGTGCGGAAATCCGCGTCCCAGCGCCGGTTCTGGAAGATCGCCAGCAACCTGCCCGCGCCTTCCGCCTCGGCCGCGACCCGGCGCGCATCGGCTAGGCTTGTGGCGAAGGGCTTGTCCACCAGCACATGCTTGCCCGCCCGCAGCGCCGCGATCGCATGGTCGGCATGCAGTTCGTCCGGGCTGCACACGATCACCAGATCGATCCCCGGCAATGTCAGCAGCGCATCGACATCGGGCACCACCTGCATGCCCGGCAGGCCGGCATGGACCTTGGCCGGATCGCGCGAGACCACCGCGCGCAGCGCCATGCCCGGCGTCGCCAGCACATAGGGCGCGTGGAACGCCCGCCCGCCAAGCCCATAGCCGATCAGGCCCACGCCGATTTCCTGCATCATCATCGTCCCATATCGCCGGGGCGGATCAGGGCGTACGCGCCTTGCTCCATAAAGATAGCATATACTATCTTCATACCGAATCCCGCGAACGGGATCATGCCGAGAGGATAGCGCCCATGTTGTTGCGCCGACCATCGCCGCTTGTCGACCCGGCATCGGGCGTGCTGCGCGCCGAACATTTCCAGATCGCCTATGCGACCAACGATATCGACCGGGCGCAGGCGATCCTGGCTGACCGCTATGGCATCGGCACCTTTCGTCGGCTCGAAGGACCGCTGGCGGCCGGCGGCCAGATCCGCGTCGAACTGGCCTGGGTCGGTCCGGTCATGTATGAATTGCTGACCGCCTCCGGGCCGGGATCGGACATCTACATGAACCGGCTCGCCCCCGGCGATGTTTTCCAGATGCGCCATCATCATCTGGGCTACCTGATCCACGACGCCGCGCAGTGGCAGGCCCTGCTCGCCCGCGCGCAAGCCGACGGCCTGCCCGTCCCCCATGTCCGCCATAATCCGGGCTTCATGGACAGCTGTTTCGTCGATGCGCCGGAGCTTGGCCATTATCTCGAATATATTTTCCCGACCCAGGCCGGGATCGACTTCTTCGCCGCCGTCCCCGCCACCTGACCCGCCCGAAAGGATCAACCATGTCCCCTGCCCCCCGCGCGATCGTCGTCGGCACCGGCTTTGGCTGTCGCATCCATGTCCCCGCACTGCGCGCTGCCGGGTTCGAGGTGGCAGGCCTCATCGGCACCGATCCGGACCGCACCCGCCGCCGCGCCGATGCTGTCAACATCGCTGACATCTTCACGGATCTCAGCGAAGCGATCGACCGCACCGGCGCGGTCGCGGTGACGATCGCCACGCCCCCCGCCAGCCATGCCGCGCTTGCCCTGACCGCGATCGGGCGCGGCTGCCATATCCTTTGCGAAAAACCGATGGCCGCCGACCTGGCCGAGGCCCGCGCGATGCTGGCGGCGGCGGAACAGGCGGGCGTCACGCATCTGATCGGCAACGAGTTTCGCTGGGCGCCCGATCGCGCGATGATCGGCCGCGCCATCGCCAACGGGCTGATCGGCGATCCGCGCTATGTGACCCTGTCCAGCGTCCTGCCGATCGTCGCCGATCCCGCTGCCCGCATGCCGCGCTGGTGGTTCGATGCCGGCGCCGGCGGCGGCTGGCTCGGCGCCCATGGCTCGCATCTGGTCGACCAGTTGCGCGTCTGGTTGGGCGAGGTCGACAGCCTCAGCGCCACCCTGCCCACCGTGTCGGACCGCCCGGCCGACGCGGCGGAGGACAGCTATGTCGTCCGCTTCGGCATGAAGAATGGCGCTCAAGGCGTACTTCAACACAGCGCCGGCGTCTGGGGTCCATCCGAAAATATCAGCCGCGTCGCCGGCACCCATGGCACGCTCTGGGTCGACAAGGGGGTGGTGAAGATCGCCGACCGGGATGGCGTGCGCGACCTGCCGGTCGATGCCGACCTTGGCCTGCCGCCGATCGAAACCGACGACCCACGCAAGGCGGCGATACTGTTCGAACTCGCCCCCTTCATCCGCCTGTGCGAAGCGCTACGCGCCGGCGTCGAAGGGCGGCCCATGCCCGATGGCGTCCCGGTCCCGACCTTCCATGATGGCGTCGCGGCGATGGCGCTACTCGACGCCATCCGCCAGTCCGCCGCGCAGGATGGCGCGCTCGTCACATTGTCCTGAAAAGAGAGAAGGCCCGTCGACGGGGGGATGTCGACGGGCCCGATCTGCGAGACCGCCCGAGCGGGGGGGGAAGTGCGGCGGCCTCATGCAACAGAACGGGCCAATGCGGCGATGGTTCCCGCCTTATTGCTGATGCGGCAGCAATTCGATGAACAGCCCCTCGGCGTCGGCACACAGCAGATCGCCGTCACGCAGTTCGCCACGCACGAAACGCTTGCGCCCCTCGACCTTGGTGACCCAGGCGCTCACCTGCAATTCCTTGTCGATCGGCGTGATCGCCCGATAATTGACATGCAGATAGGCGGTGCGCGCCATGCGCTGCGCGTTCATGTTCGCCGGCAGCCCCAATATTTCGTCGAACAGCAAAGCCACCGCCCCGCCATGGGCGGCATAGTTGGCGCCCAGATGGAAGGCGCCAAAGGTGACGCGGGCATGGAGCGAATCATCGCCCATCTGATCGGGGATGAAGGCCGGCGCAAACACCTGGCCATGGCCCGGCGCGTCGCGCACCCGGCCGAACATGCGATGCGCCTCGTCCGCCACCATCGGCGTCAGACGCTGCGTCCAGGCGGCCAGGTCCGCGTCCAGCGCCTGCGCCGTAGCGTCGTCCAGCTTGGCCGCCGCGACATGATCCAGGAAGTCGCGCAGCCGGTCGATCATCGCGCCATAGGGCGTATCGCCCGTCAGCCAGCGCCCGCCCAGCAGATCCCGCTCCTCGTCCGATCCCGGTCCTGCCGCCGATCCTGCTTCCGTCATCTGTCGTCCTGCTCCCTTTGCCCCCTGCTTAGCCATGCTTTGGCGGGCGAAGGAAGCCCCCGATCGGCGGGCAGGATGGCGGCTGGATCGCCGCGCATCAATCGGGCGCGGTCGCGCCTTCCGGGATAACGCTACGGCGTTGCGGCATCACGCTGCGCCCCGGCACCATCAGGGGACCGCCAGGCGTCTCGAAAAGAAAATCCTCCTCCGCGCCATTGATGCACAGGCTGAGGCCCGACGCCCGGAAATGCAGCACCAGCCGCCGCCGCGCGGGGTCTTCCCATTGGGCAACGGTCAGCGGCTGCCCGCCCTCGTCCAGCCAGACGACATCGCCCTCGCCCAGCAGCGCCACGTCGGTTAGCTCGGCACAATTCCGCCGCCACTGGCCCAGCGCAAAGGCATGCGCCTCGATCTCCCGGTCGCGCGCGTCCCACTCGATCCAACTGATGCCATTATCCTGCGCATAGGCGTTGTTGTTGCCCATCTGGCTGCGCCCGAACTCGTCGCCCGCCGTCAGCATGATCGTCCCGCGCGAGCAGAAGAGGGTGGAGAGCAGCGCCTTGATGTCGCGCCGCCGCGCCGCGTTCACCGCCGGATCGTCGCTCACCCCCTCCACGCCGTTGTTCCAGCTGAAATTCTCGCCATGGCCATCGCGATTGTCCTCGCCATTGGCGAGGTTATGCTTGTCCGCATAGGCGGTGCAGTCGGCCAAAGTGAAGCCGTCATGGGCGGCGAGGAAATTGACGCTGCGGGTGATGCCATCGAACAGGTCCGACGATCCCGCCAACCGCGTGGCGAAGGCGCCGATCGTACCGGCGTCGCCCCGCCAGAAACGCCGCATATCGTCGCGATAGCGGTCATTCCATTCCAGCCAGGGTGGCCCGAACCGGCCCAGTTGATAGCCCCCCGGCCCGATATCCCATGGCTCGGCAATCAGGATGCGGTCGCCCAGCACCGGATCGGCGCGCATCTCCGCCAACAGCGGCGCATCAGGATCGAACCCGTCCGCGAGCCGCCCCAGCGCTGGCGCCAGATCGAAACGGAAGCCGTCGACCCCCGCCTGCACCACGAAATGGCGCAGCGATTCCAGGATCATCCGGCGCACCATCGGCTGGTTGCAATCCACGCTGTTGCCGGTGCCGGTATCGTTGATCAGCCGTCCGTCCGCCTCGTGCCGGAAATAGGCGCGGGCATCGAGGCCGCGCAGCGACAAGGTCGGCCCCAACCTGTCGCTTTCGCCGTCATGATTATAGACCATGTCCATGATCACGCCGATCCCGGCGTCGTGCAGCGCCGCCACCGTATCGCGCAGTTCGGCAAGCCCGCCGGGCGCCAGCCGCGGATCGAGCGCGAAATAGCTGACCGGATTATAGCCCCAGGCATTGCGCAGGCCGAGCGGCGGCAAATGCCGCTCATCGATCCAGGCGTTGATCGGCATCAGCTCGACCGCGCCGACACCCAGCTTTTGGAGATGATCGATCACCACCGGATGGGCGAGTGCGGCGATCGTACCGCACTGCGCCTCGGGAATGTCGGGATGCAACAGCGAGAAGCTGCGCACCTGCAATTCATAGATCAGCCCGCCCGGCTGGAAGCACGGCGGCTTCGGCGCAACCGGCGGCAACGGCGCGGCGACCACGCCCTTGGGCATCAGCGGCGCCGTGTCCTCCCCCTGCCCGCGCGGTGCGGCCAGCATCGGGTCGTGGACGAAGGCCCGGTCGATCGCCGGCGCATAGGGATCGAGCAGCAGCTTGTCGGGGTCAAACCACAGGCCATGATCGGGATCATAAGGGCCATCGGCGCGCAGGCCATAGCGGCGCCCGGCACCGACGCCCGGCGCATGGACCTGCCAGACACCCTCTCCCCCCCGCGCCATCGGCAGGCGGGTTTCCCGGTCGTCGGCATCGAACAGGCAGAGCCAGAGCTGCGTCGCCTCCGGCGCCCAGACGGCAAAGCGGGTTCCGCCGGCATCGATCACCGGCCCGAACCCGCCCGCGCTCATGCGGCTTCGCGCTCCAGCAGGCTGCGATAGAGGGCCGCGTAGCGCGCCGCGCTGTGCGTCCAGCTGAAATCGGCGCGCATGCCCGCGCGCTGCATCGCCTGCCAGGCCTCGGGCTCGCCATGCAGCCGCACCGTCCGCGCAATCGCGCCGTGCAGCGCCAGCGTATCGTCGCCGGCGAACAGGATGCCGGTCGCCACGGCCGCACTCACCGCCGCCTCATTGGCGTCGATCACCGTATCGGCCAGGCCGCCGACCCGCGCCACCACCGGCACGCAGCCATAGCGCAGGCCATAAAGCTGGGTCAGGCCGCATGGCTCGAACCGCGACGGGATCAGGATCGCGTCGCCGCCCGCCTGCAACAGATGCGACAGCGGCTCGTCATAGCCGATCTGCACGCCCACCCGGCCGCAATGCCGGTCCGCCGCCGCCAGAAAACCGCCTTCCAGCGCATGATCGCCCGATCCCAGCACCGCCAGCTTCGCGCCCAGCCCGACCAGATGGTCGATCGCGTTCATCATCAGGTCCATGCCCTTCTGCCAGGTCAGGCGGCTGATGATGACGAAGATCGGCGCATCGTCACGCTGCAGGCCGAAGCGCTTTTCCAGCGCCCGCCGGTTGGCGCTGCGTCCACTCAGAGCGCGCGCACTATAGCGCCGCGCGATCAGTTCATCCTCGGCCGGGTTCCAGATATCGGTATCGGCTCCGTTCAATATGCCGTGCAGCTTGTCGCTGCGCCCGTTGATCAGCCCGTCCAGCCCCATGCCATGGACCGGCGAGCGGATTTCCTCGGCATAGGTCGGGCTGACCGTGGTGATCGCATCGGCCGACACCAGCCCCGCCTTCAGGAAACCGGTGCCGCCATAATATTCGACGCCATCCATGCCCCAGGCTTCGGCCGGCAGGCCCAGCTGGGCAAAAATCTCCGGTCCGAACCGCCCCTGAAAGGCCAGGTTATGGATGGTGACGACGCGCGGCACGGCATGGGCCGGGCCAAAGCGCATATAGGCCGCCGTCATCGCCGCCTGCCAGTCATGGACATGGACGATATCGGGCACCCAGCCCTTCACGCCCTCCGCCGCAATGTCCGCCCCGACCCGCGCCAACGCGGCAAAGCGCCGCCAATTGTCGCCCCAGTCATTGCCGCCATGGTCGCCATAGGGCCCGCCCTCGCGCGCATAGAAATCGGGTGCATCCAGCACCAGCAGGTCGAGGTCACCGACCTTCCCCGCCAGCACCGTCGCCGGGGCGCCGAACAGCTTGTCATAGCGGCGCACCGCCTTGGCCTTGCCCAGCTTCGACAGGACCGACGGATAGCCGGGCACCAGCGTCCGGGTCTCGACATCATGGCCGGCCAGCGCGCCGGGCAGCGCGCCGACGACATCGGCCAGCCCCCCGGTCTTGATCAGCGGATAGATTTCGGACGCAACCGACAGAAGCTTCATCTTCATCCTTCGTTTCAGGCCACCAGCCGATCGATCATCGGCTGCGTCACCAGGCATATGCCGCTGTCGGTGCGACGGAAATGCTGCGCGTCAAAGGCCGGGTCTTCGCCGATGATCAGGCCCGGCGGGATGCTGATCCCGGAATCGACCACGCATTTGTGCAGCCGCGCGCCCCGCCCGATCACGCAATTGGGCATGATGACGCTCTCTGTGATGGACGAGAAGCTGTGGGTGCGCACCTCGGAAAAGAGCAGGCTGCGATGCAGCGAGGAGCCCGACACGATGCAGCCGCCCGCCACCAGCGAACTGGTCGCCGATCCGCGCCGTCCATCCTCGTTATGGACGAACTTGGCCGGCGGCGTGACCTCCGAATAGGTCCAGAGCGGCCAGCTGCGGTCGTAAAGGTCCAGGCTCGGAACCACGTCGGTCAGGTCGATATTGGCCTGCCAATAGGCGTCGATCGTGCCGACATCGCGCCAATAGGGCACCAGTTCGCTTTCCGCCCGCACACAGCTGCTGGAGAAGCGATGCGCCACCGCCTTGCCGTGCTTGACGATATAAGGGATGATGTCGCCGCCGAAATCGCGTCTGCTGTCCTTGTCGTCGGCATCGCGCAACAATTGCTCGATCAGGAAGCGGGTGCGGAAGACATAAATGCCCATCGATGCCAGCGCCATGTCGGGCTGACCGGGAATGGCGGGCGGATCCTTGGGCTTTTCGACAAAGGCGGTGATGACGTCCGCCTCGTCGACATGCATCACGCCAAAGCCGACCGCCTCCATCCGCGGCACCTCCAGACAGCCGACCGTGACATCCGCGCCACTGTCGACATGCTGTTGCAGCATCAGCTCATAGTCCATCTTGTAGACATGATCGCCAGCCAGGATGACCATATATTCCGGCGCATAGCTTTCGATGATGTCGATATTCTGGAACACCGCGTCGGCCGTGCCCTCATACCATTGGCTTTCGGAAATGCGCTGGCTGGCGGGCAATATGTCGAAGCTCTCGTTGCGCTCGGGCCGCAGGAAGTTCCAGCCGCGCTGCAAATGCCGGATCAGCGAATGGGCCTTATACTGGGTCGCGACGCCGATCCGGCGGATACCGCTGTTGAGCGCATTGGACAGCGCAAAGTCGATGATCCGCGCCTTGCCACCGAAATGCACAGCTGGCTTGGCCCGCCGGTCGGTCAGCTCGGCAAGGCGACTGCCGCGTCCGCCGGCCAGCACATAGGCCATGGCGTCGCGCGCGATCGGCTGATTGCGTTGTTGCATTAGGGCTCCTCTCTCATGCCCGCGACCGCCTGCACGCGTTCCTCGGTATCAATAGTCCAGTTCCAGCATCAAGGTTCCGAAGGGCGGGATGGTTATGTTCGCCCATCCGCTCTCATCGGCCTCGACCACGCCCATATTGCCGGCTCCGCTGCCGCCATATTCACACGCATCGCTATTGAGTATCTCGCGCCAGCGACCGCCCACGGGCAGCCGCATGCGATAGCCATGGCGCAGCACCGGCGTGAAATGGCTGACGACGACGATCGGCTTGTGGCCGGGCGCCCGTCGTTGCCAGGCAAAGACGCTGTCCGCTGCGCCGTCGACCAGCACCCATTCAAACCCTTCCGCCTCGCAATCGCGCGCATGCAATGCCGGCCGCGAGCGATAGAGACGGTTGAGGTCGCCGACCAGCATTTGCACGCCCTGATGGGGCGCATGATCGACCAGGTTCCAGTCGAGCGCCCGCTGCTCGCTCCACTCGGCGCGCTGGGCAAACTCCTGCCCCATGAACAGCAGCTTCTTGCCGGGATAGCCCCACATGAAGGCATAATAAGCCCGCAGCGTCGCGAATTTCTGCCAGTCGTCGCCCGCCATCTTGTGCAGCAGCGACGATTTGCCATGCACCACCTCGTCATGGCTCAGCGCCAGCACGAAATTCTCGCTGAAGGCGTAGAGCAAGCCGAAGGTGATGTCGTCATGATGATGCTGCCGATGCACCGGCTCGCGCGCCAGATAGCGCAGCGTGTCGTGCATGAAGCCCATATTCCATTTGAAACCGAAGCCGAGGCCACCCTGATGCACCGGCGCCGACACCTGCGGCCAGCTGGTCGATTCCTCGGCGATCGTCATCACGCCGGGCGAGTCCGCATAGAGCGCCTTGTTCATCCCCTGGAGGAAGGCCACCGCCTCCACATTCTCCCGCCCACCATGGTCGTTGGGGATCCATTCGCCGGGCTTGCGCGAATAATCGAGATAGAGCATCGAGGCGACCGCATCGACCCGCAGCCCGTCGACATGATAGCGCTCGGCCCAGAAGAGCGCATTGTTGGTCAGATATTCCGCCACCTCGCGCCGGCCGAAATTATAGATCGCCGTGTTCCAGTCCGGCTGGAAGCCCTTGCGCGGATCGGCATGTTCATAAAGCGCGGTGCCATCGAACCGGGCCAGACCATGCTCGTCGGTCGGGAAATGCGCCGGCACCCAATCGAGGAGGACACCTATCCCCGCTCGGTGCGCGCCATCTACGAAACGAGCAAAGCCCGCCGGATCGCCAAAGCGCGCGGTCGGCGCATAAAGGCCCAGCGTCTGGTAGCCCCAGCTTGGGTCATAGGGAAATTCGCTGATCGGCAGGAACTCGATATGGGTAAATCCCATGCCGACAACATAAGGGATCAGCCGCTCGGCCAGCGCGTCCCAGTGCAGGAAATCGCCATTTTCGTCGCGCTGCCACGATCCGGCATGCACTTCGTAGATGGAGATGGGCTGGCGCCGCGCATCGGCCTTCTGCCAATGGTCGCGGTGATCCGCATCGCCCCATATATGCGCGGGCGGACCGTTGACGATCGACGCGGTCGACGGGCGCAGTTCCGAGCGGAAGGCGAAGGGATCGGCCTTGAGCGGCAGCACCACGCCGTCCGGCCCGACAATCTCGAACTTGTAGGGCTGGCCGATGCCGACTTCGGGCAGGAAGATTTCCCACACGCCCGCATCCTGCCGGTGCCGCATCGCCGCGCGCCGCCCGTCCCAGCGATTGAAGTCGCCGACCACCGACACGCGCCGGGCATTGGGGGCCCAGACCGCGAAATGGGTGCCGGCAACCCCCTCATGCTCCATCGGATGCGCGCCCAACTTCTCGAACAGCCGCTTGTGCGATCCTTCGGCGAAATAATAATCGTCCATCGGCCCCAGCACCGGGCCAAAGCCATAGGGGTCGATCGTCGCATAGGTGCCGCCATCGGCATATTGCGCTTCATAGCGCAGCGGCTGGCGCTTGCGGATCTTGACCTTGCCCTCGAACAGTCCGGCCGGGTGGATCAGCGCCAGTTCGCCGACCGGCTTGCCATCCAGCGTCTGCGCGCTGACGCTGACGGCATCGGGCAACAGCACGCAGGCGGTAAAGCCGGTCTTGCCGCTGTCAGGATCGGCCGGATGCACGCCAAGCGTCGCGAAGGGATCGGCATCCCGCCCTTCGACCAGCCGGTCGATCTGCTCCGGCGTCAGCACGCTCCTATCTCCCGTCTCCGCCGATCGCGGCCATTCTTATCATCCCATGTTCCAGATGTCGGCGGCATATTCGCGGATCGTCCGGTCGGACGAGAACCAGCCCATGCGCGCGACATTGTGGATCGCCTTCTTCGCCCACAATGCCTGATCCTGCCAGATGCCATCGACCCGGCGCTGGGCGGCGGCATAGCTGTCGAAATCGGCCGCCACCATGAACCAGTCATGGTCATAAATGCCCTGGATCAGATCCTTGTAGCGATTGGGATCGTCGGGCGAGAAGACGCCGCTGGCAATGGCATTGAGCGCCTGCCCCAGTTCCCGGCTCTGTTCGATCACCGCGCGCGGATTATAGCCCTCGGCCCGGCGCTGGTTCACCTCGGCCGCGGTCAGGCCGAAGATCACGATATTATCCTCGCCGACATGGTCGCGCATCTCGACATTGGCGCCGTCCAGCGTGCCGATGGTCAGCGCGCCATTGACCGCGAACTTCATGTTTCCGGTGCCCGATGCCTCCATGCCGGCGGTCGAAATCTGTTCCGACAGATCGGCGGCCGGGATCATCATCTCGGCCATGGAGACATTGTAATTGGGCACGAACTGCACCTTCAGCAGTCCCTGAACCGACGGGTCATGATTGATCGCGCGGGCCACGTCGCCCGCCAGCTTTATGATCAGCTTGGCATTATGATAGCTGGGCGCCGCCTTGCCGCCGAACAGCTTGACCCGCGGTACCCAGTCCTTTTCCGGGTGAGAACGGATCTGGTCATAGAGCGCCACTGCCTCGATGATGTTGAGCAATTGCCGCTTATATTCATGGATGCGCTTGATCTGGATGTCGAACAGCGCGTCGGCGTCGATCCGCGCATTGATGCGCTTGCGCAGCAGGTCGGCCAGCGCGACCTTGTTGAAGCGCTTCACCGCCAGGAACCGTTCCTGGAAGGCGGTGTCGTCGGCGAAATTGTCAAGCTCGCGCAGCGCCTCGGCATCGTCCATGAAGCGGTCGCCGATCGCCTCACGGATCAGCTCGAACAGGCCATGGTTGCACTGCATCAGCCAGCGGCGGAAGGTGACGCCGTTGGTCTTGTTGTTGATCCGCGCGGGATAGAGCTTGTGCAGGTCGGCAAAGACCGTGACCTTCATCAGGTCGGTATGCAGCGCTGACACGCCGTTGACGCTGTGCGATCCGGCAAAGGCCAGATTGCCCATCCGTACCCGCCGCTCGCCGCCCTCGTCGATCAGCGAGATGGTGCCGATCGCATGATCGTCGAACTGGCCGGACTTGCGCGCCTCGCCTAGCAAGCGGCTGTTGATCGCATAGACGATCTGCATGTGCCGTGGCAGCAACCGCTCGAACAAGGGCACCGGCCAGCTTTCCAGCGCCTCGGGCAGCAGAGTGTGGTTGGTATAGCCGAAGGTGCGACGGACAATGTCCCAGCCCTCGTCGAAATCCAGCCCATGCTCGTCGACCAGGATGCGCATCAGCTCCGCCACCGACACCGCCGGATGGGTATCGTTAAGCTGGATCGCCGCCTTGTCCGGCAAGGTTCTGATGTCGCCGAAATATTGAATGTGCCGACGTACAATGTCCTGCAGCGAGGCGGAGGAGAAGAAATATTCCTGCCGCAGCCGCAACTCCTGCCCCGCCGGCGAACTGTCGGCAGGATAGAGGACGCGGGTCAGCGCCTCGGCCCGGTTGCTTTCGGACAGCGCGCCCAGATGGTCGCCGGCATTGAACTTGTCGAGCAGGATCGGGTCGATCGGCTGCGCCTCCCACAGGCGCAACGTATTGACCCGCTTGCCGCGCCAGCCGGCGATCGGCGTGTCATAGGGGGTGGCGATCACCCGTTCGGCGGGACGCCAGCTCATCTGATAGGGGCCGCAATTCGCGCACTCGGCCGGATCGACACGCCCACCGAACCCGACCTCGTAACTTGCCTCGCGCCGCTCGAACTCCCAGGGATTGCCGTGCGCCAGCCAGTTTTCCGGCAGTTCCACCTGCCAGCCGTCGCTGATCTCCTGCCGGAACATGCCGTTCACATAACGGATGCCATAGCCATAGGCGGGGATGTCGACCGTCGCCATGCTCTCCATGAAGCAGGCGGCGAGCCGCCCCAGGCCGCCATTGCCCAGCGCCGCATCCGGCTCCAGCGCGGCGATCAGGTCCAGATCGACGCCGAGCGATTCGAGCGCGGCCTGCAAATCGTCCAGCATCTCCATATTGGATGCGGCATCGCGCATCAGCCGGCCGATCAGGAATTCCAGGCTCAGATAATAGACCCTGCGCCCCTGCTCTTCATAGGTCTTGTGGGTGGACTCGATCCAGGCGTCGATCACCCGGTCGCGGATCGAGAGGATAACGGCATGCAGCCAGTCATGCGGCTTGGCCGCCTTGGCATCCTTGCCGATGCGATAGGTCAATCGCTCGACAATCTCATGGGCCAGAATCTGCGGATCAACCTGCCGGGGTGCCGGCTTGGGAAGCTGCGTCTCGCCCTTGAGATTCATGGCCGGGATCTCCCTCTATGAGTCACCGGGATGATGGCACAGCGCGCTTCGCCATGCCAATCCATTTTTTGCAGCGCAGCATGGGCTTTTCCCGCTTCTTTCCGCGGGCTTGGCCTGCCTCAGCCCTGACCGCGTCGCGTAACGATCGCCGCCCCGATCCCGGCCCGCAATTCCGCCCGCACCGGATAGGTGCTGGACGGCAGATGCTGGGTCATGAACAGGCCGATCAGCCGCTCGACCGGATCGATGAAGAAATAGGTCGAAAACACCCCGCCCCAGTAAAATTGCTGGTTCGCCAGCGTCATCGCGAAGCCCAGGCCGAAACCCACGCCGGCATAATCGGCTTCGCTGAACATCGCCTGCGACATGCTGGCGAGATCGCCGCCGCCGGGCAGGTGATTGCTTCGCATCTGCACCACCGTTTCGGGCTGCAACAGCCGCGCCCCATCCATCTCGCCACCGCGCAGCAGCATCCGGGCAAAGCGATGATAGTCGGCCGTGGAGGAAATCAGCCCGCCCCCGCCCGATCGGAAACGCAGCTTGCGCCGCCAGCTGCTGGCCGCGCCCCGGTCACGAAGCCGCAACCCGTCCTCGCCCAGCCCCCAGGCATCGGTCAGTCGGTCGGTCCGGTCCTCAGGCAAGGTGAAGAAACTGTCCTTCATGCCCAGCGGATCGAAGATATTCTGACGAAAATGCGTCTCCAGATCCTGCCCCGACAGCCGCTCGACGATCACGCCCAGCACATCGGTCGACACGCCGTAATTCCAGCGCTCGCCCGGCGAAAATTCCAGCGGCAGGCTGGCCAGCGCGGCGATGAATTCGTCCGATGATCGCTTCTGCTGGAACTCGTCCAGCCCCAGTTCGCGATAGCGCGCATCGATCGGCGTCTGCCGTTGCAACCCATAGGTCAGACCCGATGTGTGGCGCAGCAGGTCGATCATCCGCATCGGCCGCGTAATCCGCCCGGTTCCGTCCGCGCCGACGCGCAAGTCGGCAAATTCGGGCAGCACGTCGGTCACCGGATCGTCCAGCGCCACCTTGCCCTGTTCGACCAGCCGCATGAAGGCGACGCTGGTGATCGGCTTGGTCATGGACGCGATGCGGAACAGCGCATCGGCCTGCAACGGCTCGCCAGTCGCCCGCGCCTGCCCCCGGCTGACCGACAACAACGGCACCTCGTCGCGCGAGACCAGCATCTGCATATGCGGCAATTTGCCGCTCTGCACATAGGTCCGGTCCAGATGATCCACCAGCGCATCCAGCCGGTCAGGGTCCATCCCCGCCGCCCGCGCCGCTGCTGCATCCGTCACCTTCGCTGTCGCCATGTCCGCTCCTGCCATATCCGGAACGGGCTAGAGCAAGCCGCGCACTAGGTAAATGATTTCAGGCCATGACCGGTCGATCCGCGCCTTGCCATTGCCAAGACCCCACCCCTGCCTCTATGGCAACCCGCCTGATCGCCAATACCGGACGCACCACAGGCATGGCCACGGGCCTTTCTGCTATCTTCTTCCAGAACCGCGCTGCTTTGCTGCGCTTCCTGCGCGCGCGCGGTGCGGGGGAGGATGCGGAAGATCTGCTGCAGGACATGTGGATGAAGCTGGAGGCCAAGGATCTGGGGCCGGTCGCCGATCCCCTGCCCTATCTCTATCGCATGGCCAACAACCTGATGCTCGATCGCTATCGCTCCGCCACGCGGCGCGAGCGGCGCGAGCAGGACTGGGCCGAAGGCGCCGGCGGCGTGATGGCCGATCCGAATGACGATCTGGCGGTCGACGAACGCATGATCCTCAATCAGCGGCTGGAACAGGCGCGCGGCATATTGGCCGATCTTGGCCCCCGCGTCGAACTGGTGTTCCGCCGTTTCCGCATAGAGGGGGTCGGCCAGCGGCTGATCGCGGAGGAATTGGGGGTCAGCCTGACCACGGTCGAGAAGGATCTGCAAAAGGCCTATCGGGCGATGCTTGCGCTCAAGCAAAGTCTGGATACGGAATGAGCGGATCGGCGGCGTCTGGCTCTTCAAGGGGCAAGAAATGAACAGGGCACAGGCCATGATGAACGAGGAGGCGCTCGGATGGGTAATCCGCACGCGCGATCCCGAATTTGACGACTGGGACGCCTTCACCATCTGGCTGGAGGGCGATCCCGCCCGCGCGACCGCCTATGATGCGCTGATGGCGGCCGACGCGGATCTGGCGGACATGGTTCCGGCAGAACCCGTCGTCATGCCTGTTGCCGCCAATGATGCCGGCGAACGTCACCGCCGCCCGCTGCGCTGGATCGGCGGCGGCGCGATCGCCGCCGCGCTGGTGGCCGCCGTCTCGGTCGGCCTGCTCAACCGCAGCGACATCTACAGCATCACCACCCGTCCCGGCGAAACCCGCAGCATCGCGCTCGACGACGGCACCCGGATCGAACTGAACGGCGGCACCACCCTGCGCCTCGACCGCAAGAATGCGCGCTTTGCCGCGCTCGACGCGGGCGAAGCCGCCTTCACCGTGCGCCATGATGCCGCTGATCCGTTCCGCGTAACCGTGGGCGACGCCGTGTTCGAGGATGCTGGCACCGTCTTCAATATCGTCCATAGCGGCAACGCCACCCGCATCGGCGTGTCCGAGGGCAAGGTGATCTACAATCCGCAGGCCGAAGCCATTTCGCTGCCCGCCGGCCGCGCGCTCAGCGACGGCGCGGAAGGGCTGCGCGTGATGGACGTCGCGCCCCAGGCCGTCGCCAGTTGGCGCCAGGGCCAACTCATCTATGCCAATGCGCCGGTCGGCGACGTGACCCAGGATATCGCCCGTTCGCTGGGCGTGACGCTGGCCGCGACGCCCGGCGCGCAGGCCATGCGCTTTACCGGCACGATCCGGCTTGAACGGGATCCGTCCCGCTTCTTCGCCGCTGCCGCGCCCCTGATGGGGCTGTCCGCCATCCGACAGGGGAATGGATGGCTGCTGAAGGAAGGGGATGGGTCGCAAAACTGACGTCCTTTTCGTCACCGCCTTCGCCATAGCGGCCGCATCGCCTGCGCGAGCGGCGGACAGACAGTCGATCGACCTCGCTCCGGGACGCCTGGGCGAGGCGGTGGTGGCGCTCGGCCGTCAAACCGGCGCCAGCATCGGCATGTCGGACCAGTCACTGGCCGGCATCGCCACCCCAGCGATCCGGGGCCGGATGTCGACCGCAGGCGCCCTTTCCCAGTTGCTGCGCGGCAGCGGCGCCAAGGCCCGGCAGATCGACGCCAGCACCTGGCGCATCGTGCGTGCCCGCAAAAGCACTCCGCCCCCGTCGCCGACGCCAGCCGCAGCGGTGCAACTCGCGCCGGTCGTTCAGGAACCGCCGGCCGACATCATCGTCACTGCGTCCAAGCGCGACATTCCCCTGCCCCGCTATGCCGGCATGGTCGAAACCGTGACCGGCGGCCTATTCGAGACCGCCGACGCGGCACAGGGCACGGCCGCGCTGCTCTCGCGCGTCGCCAGCCTCAGCTCCACCCATGCCGGTGCCGGCCGCAATAAGCTGTTCATCCGCGCCATCGCCGATTCCGGCGTCGCCGGGCCGACCCAGGCGACGACCGGCCAATATCTGGGCGACATGCGCCTCAACTATGCCGCGCCCGATCCCGACCTGCGCCTCTATGACGTCGGCGGGGTCGAGGTGCTGGAAGGGCCACAGGGCACGCTTTACGGCGCCGGCTCGCTCGGCGGCATCATCCGCATCATCCCCAACGCCCCCAATCTCGCGCAGTTCGGCGGCCAGATCTCGACCGGCGTGTCGGCAACCCAGCATGGCGATCCGGGCGGCGACCTGTCGGCCATCCTCAACCTGCCGATCGTGGCCGAGAAGGTGGCGCTGCGCGTCGTCGGCTATGGCGTGCAGGAAGGCGGCTATATCGACGATGTCCTGCGCGACAAGGATGACGTCAATCGCACCCGCACCTATGGCGGCCGCGCCACGCTGCGGATCGCACCGGCGGACGACTGGACGATCGATCTCAGCACCGCCTATCAGCATATCGAAGGTGACGACGCCCAATATGCCAGCCGCGAGGTCGGCCGACTGGAACGCGCCTCCAGCGTCGCCCAGCCCTATCATTCCGACTATATCCTAGCCAATGCGCGGATCGAGCATCAGTGGGACGATCTGCGCCTCGTCTCCTCGACCGGCTATGTTCGCAATGTCCTGGCCGAAAGCTACGACGCGACCCAGCCGGGCGGCGCACCCGCCCTGTTCCGCCAGCGCAACAAGGTCGAACTTTTCTCGACCGAGAACCGGCTGGTCCGCGACCTCGACAATGGCCTGGGCTGGCTGCTGGGCGTTTCCTATCTGGAAAGCACCTCGACCATCCAGCGGTCGCTGACCGGCTATGGCCCCCTGAGTGCACCGGCGATCGAGATCCTGCCGGGCGTCCCGGTCTATGGTCGCGGACGTCCTGCCACGGCCACCGGCGTGCGCAACCGGATCAAGGAAGCGACCCTGTTCGGCGAAGCCTCGTTCGAACCGCTCCAGGGGCTGGTCGCTACCGTCGGCGGACGCCTCACCAACAGCCGCCTCAGCGGCGAGGCGATCGATCCGGTGGCGATGCTTTCGGCCGTCGCCGACCTTGCCCGTGTCGAGGCGCAGGCCGATCGCTCCGAAACCATCTTCCTCCCCTCCTTCTCGCTGCTCAGCGATGCGGTGAAGGGGCTCACCCTCTATGCCCGGTTCGAACAGGGCTTTCGTCCCGGCGGCCTGGCGGTCGACGATCAGCGCGCGCGCAGCTTCCGTAACGATCGCATCTCGACCATGGAACTGGGCTTCCGCAAGGGCGTGCCGGGCCGCGACACGGTCGCGCTCAGCGGCAATGTCGCCTATACCGACTGGCGCGATATCCAGGCCGACGTCACCGACCGCATCGGCCTGCCGACCACCGCCAATATCGGCGATGGACGCATCTATACGGTGGAAGGCCGGATCGTGGTCCGCCCGATCCCGCCGCTGACGCTCGACGGCTCGATCATCTATAATGACAGCCGCCTGACCCAGCCGGCCCAGTTCGTGCGCGCTCTTTCCTATGAAGGGCGCTCGCTGACCCTGCCCAATGTCGCCAATCTGGGCGGCCGGATTGCCGCCGACTATCGCGCGCCATTGGGCGACGACATGCGCCTGCACCTGTCGGCCTCGGCCCGCTATGTCGGCAAGTCGCGCCTGGGCGTCGGGCCGATATTGGGCCGCGAACAGGGGGATTATGTCGATACGGCCCTGTCCGCCGCCGTCACCCGCGGCCCGGTCGAACTCTCGCTTTCGCTCACCAACCTGTTCGACAGCGACGGCAATCGTTTCTCGCTCGGCACGCCGTTCGACCTGAGCACGGACTATTATACGCCGCTGCGTCCCCGCACCGTGCGCATCGGCCTGGATTTCGCCTTCTAAAATCACACCGGACGGCATTTTTCCTGACGGAACCGGCCCGGCGGCGGCGTCCCTCCCGCATGTACGTGCCCATCAAACGGCGCGGCATTCAGAGGAGATATCATGCGACATTTGCTGGCCTGCACGGCCATCGCCCCGGTTCTGGTTGCGCTGACCGCAACCAACGCCGCGGCGGAAACCACGATCGGTTCATCCACCACCACCGCCGTCAAGACCTCCACCGTCGCCTCGGGCGCGGCCGATGCGATCACGGTCAGCTCGGCTGGCAGCATCACGCTGACCAGCGGCACCGCGATCACGATGGACAGCAACAACAATGTCAGCAACGCCGGTTCGCTGACCATCAACGATGCCGACAATGCGACCGGCATTCTGATCAAGGCCGGCACCACCGGCAACATCACCAACAGCGGCACGATCACGCTGACGGAAGATTATACCGCGACGGACACGGACAGTGACGGCGACATTGACGGGACGTTCGCCAAAGGGACGAACCGCAATGGCATCCTGGTCGAATCCGGCGCGGCCCACACCGGCAATATCGACACCACTGGCGCGATCTCGATCGAAGGCAACAACAGCGCCGGCATCCGCGTCAACTCGACCCTGATCGGCAATCTGTCGACCTATGGCACCATCTCCGTCGTCGGCGACAACAGCTATGGCGTGGTCGCCAACGATATTGACGGCAACGCCACGATCCGCGGTTCGATCAGCACTAAGGGCGCAAACAGCACCGCCGTCGCCCTGCTGGGCGATGTCGATGGCGCAGTGAAGATCCAGGGCACGATCGTCAGCACCGGCTATCGCTCCACCACCCGCCCGAGCGACGTCACCAAGCTCGATGCCGACGACCTGCTGCAGGGCGGCCCCGCCCTCGTCATCGCCGGCAATGCCAGCGGCGGCATCGTGTTCGACGTCGCGCCGACCGCCAGCGACGATGACGACGAAGATGACACCGACATCGATGATGACGGCCTGCTCGACAGCACCGAAACCACCGCCACGGTCATCAACTATGGCTCGGCGGCTGCGGTGCAGATCGGCTCGGCCACGGCCGACACCAGCATCGGCGTGGTCCAGGGCGACAGTTCGGGCTATGGCGTGGTCGTGCGCGGCGCGATCGCGGGCTATGGCATCTATGACGGCGTCGATGCCAATGCGATGGTGATCGGCGGCCTGGGCGGCGATGTCGACATTGCCAAGGGCGTCCTGGTCGCCGGATCGATCACCGCCATCTCCTATGACAGCAACGCCACCGCGCTGCGCCTGGGTTCGGGCGCGACCAGCGACGCGATCGAGATTTCGGGCACCGTCGCCGCATCGGGCGCGGCGCTCGCGAACACCACGTCGCGCGGCGTGGTGATCGACGCCGGGGCACAGGTGAATTCGGTCAAGGTCAGCGGCACCGTCGCGGCCGTCGCCGCCGATGATGAAAAGGGTCGCGCGATCGCGATCCTCGATTCCTCGGGCACCGTCTCCAGCCTCAGCAACACCGGCACCATCTCGGCGACCGGCGGCCTTACCAACACCGCCATTGACCTCAGCGCCAACAGCAGCGGCGTGACGCTGACCCAGGCACTCGCCTCCTCGACCGCGACCGCGCCCAGCATCGTCGGCGACGTCAAGCTCGGCTCGGGCGATGACGTCATGACGGTATCGGCTGGCCGGATCGTCGGCGATGTCAGCCTGGGCGCCGGCAACAACAGCCTGTCGCTCTCGGGCAGTTCGACCCTGACCGGCGATCTCAGCTATGCCGGCACCGGCGCCACCCTGACACTGGCCGATACCGCCAGCGTCACCGGCGCGCTCGACTTTGGCGGCGCCAGCGGCACGATGACGCTGAACGGCACCTCCAGCTATACCGGCGCGATCAGCAACAGCGGCAATATGGCGCTGGTGCTGAACGGCGGCACGCTGGCTGTCAGCAACACCGGTTCGGTCGCGCTCGCCTCGCTCAGCGCCTCCTCCGGCTCGGCGCTGGGCGTCACCATCAACGGCGCCGATGGCACCAACACCGTCTATGACGTGGCCGGCGCTGCCAGCTTCGCCAGCGGTTCCAAGGTGAAGGTGGCGCTGACCCAGGTCGGCGGATCGGAAGGCGACTATGTCATCGTCCGCGCCGCATCGCTGTCCGGCACCCCGGCGCTCGATAGCGCGACCCTGCTGCCCTATATGTTCAAGGGCAGCGTCAGCAGCGACACCACGACCGGTGACGTAACCCTGTCGATCGCCGCCAAGACCACGTCGGAACTGGGCCTGACCGGTTCGCTTTCAAGGGCCTATTCGGCGATCTTCAACGCGCTCGACAATGACAGCACGCTGGCCAACGCCTATCTGGACGTGACCGACGGCCAGACGCTGAACGGTGCGCTGCGCCAGATGCTGCCTGAACATTCCGGCAGCACCTTCGAAGCCGTCACCGCCGGCTCGCGGGCGACCGCGCGCATCCTGTCCGATCCCAACGGCATCTACCGGACCAAGGACGGCAAGCTGGGCTTCTGGTTGCAGCAGGTCGCGTTCGGCAGTTCCAAGAGCATCGGCGACACCGCTTCCTACGACATCAATGGCTGGGGCGCTGGCGGCGGCGTCGAATATCTGACCGATCTTGGCGCCTTCGGTGGTTCCTTCGCCTATATCCATGGCCGGGACACCAGCGACAGCTCCAACAGCTCGGCGGATTCCGACCAGTTCGAACTGGCGGCGCACTGGCGCGGCAGCTGGGGTCCGCTCCAAGCCTTCGCGCGCGTTTCGGCGGCGCATATCGACTTTGACGGCACCCGCAACTTCGCGCTCGACGATGTCGTGCGCAAGGCGACCGGTGACTGGTCGGGCAAGCTCTATTCGGCCACGGCCGGGGCTTCCTATCAGCTCCAGTTCAACCGCTTCAGCCTGCGTCCGGGCGTGGGCTTCGACTATTATCGCCTGAAGGAAAGCGGCTATAGCGAAAGCGGCGGCGGCGACGCGTTCAACCTGACCGTCGATGGCCGCACCAGCGACGAAATGACCGCCAACGGCACGATCGCCGCCGGCTATGATTTCGGCAGCCTCAATCGCGAGGATGGCTGGGCACGGTTCGAACTGGAAGGCGGACGCCGCCAACTGATCGGCGGGTCGCTCGGCGACACGGTCGCCCATTTCAAGGATGGCGATGATTTCGTCCTGGTCGCCGACAAGCGCACCAGCGGCTGGACCGGCCGGGCTCGCCTCTATGGCGGCACCGACACGTTCCGCGTCGGCGGTGAGTTCGGTGCGGAAGAACAACAAAATCACGTCGCAATCTCATTCCGGGCGACGGTTAACTTCGTCCTGTGACGTCTGAATAAGGAATTGGCGGGCCACACCCCACAGACCCTCCCGGTCCGCCAGTTGCGCCACGGCATGATGTTCCTCCCCAAGGGACGCCAAGGCAAAAAAGAGGGGCGTCGCATGGGTTTCACCCGAGCGGCGCCCCTTTTTTCATGGGCTAGTTCCGTTCCGCCCTCGCAGTCGCTTGGTGCAGCAACGTCCAACCATGTGGCTACGACCAAGAAAAAGGGGCGATGGCATCGCCATCACCCCTTCTTTGCCTATCAATTGACGTCCTGCTGTCAGCCGGCGAGCGCCTTCTTGACCAGTTCGTTGACGACCTGGGGGTTGGCCTTGCCCTGCATCGCCTTCATCGTCTGGCCGACGAAGAAGCCGAACAGGGCTTCCTTGCCGCCGCGATACTGCTCGACCTTGTCGCCATTCTTGGCGAGGACATCGGCCACAGCCGCCTCGATCGCGCCAGTGTCGCTGGTCTGCTTCAGGCCCTTTTCCTCGACGATCTTGCCGGGCTTGTCGCCTGTTTCCAGCATGATCTCGAACACCTGCTTGGCGATCGTGCCGCTGATCGTGCCATCGGCCACCAGCGCCAGCAATTCGGCGCCTTCCTCGGGGCTTACCGGGCTTTCCTCAAGGCTCTTGCCAATGCGGTTGAGCGCGCCATACAGCTCCGACAGCAGCCAGTTGGCCGATGCCTTGGCGACCTCGCCCTCGCTCTTCTTCTGGATGCGCGCGCCTTCGGCCAGCAGCGCCTCGAACCAGCGCGCCGTGTCGGCGTCGGCGGTCAGGGTCGCGGCATTATAGGCGGACAGGCCCAGATCCTGGGCATAGCGGCGCAACTTCGCGTCCGGCAGTTCCGGCAGCGACTGGCGGCATTCCTCCAGGAAGGCATCGTCCAGTTCCAGCGGCAACAGGTCGGGATCGGGGAAGTAGCGATAGTCATGCGCATCTTCCTTCGACCGCATCGAACGGGTCTCGTTCCGATCCGGGTCATAGAGGCGCGTTTCCTGCACGATCTTGCCGCCGGCTTCCAGCACGTCGACCTGGCGGTTCGCTTCATGCTCGACCACGGCCATGACAAAGCGGACCGAGTTCACATTCTTGGTCTCGGTGCGGGTGCCGAATTCTTCGCCGGGACGACGCACGGAGACGTTGACGTCGGCGCGCATCGACCCCTGGTCCATATTGCCGTCGCACGAGCCGACATAGCGAAGAATGGTCCGCAGCTTCGAGAGATAAGCCCCTGCTTCGGCAGGCGAACGCATGTCCGGCTTCGACACGATTTCCATCAGCGCCACGCCCGACCGGTTGAGGTCGACATAGGAGCTGGTCGGATGCTGGTCATGCATCAGCTTGCCGGCATCCTGCTCGACATGGATGCGCTCGACGCCGATCACCTTGGTGCTGGCTTCGGGGTTCTTCTCGTCCAGCACGATCTCGATCTGCCCTTCGCCCACGATCGGGTGATAGAGCTGGCTGATCTGATAGCCCTGCGGCAGATCCGCATAGAAATAATTCTTGCGGTCGAAACGCGACCATTTGTTGATCTGCGCGTCGATCGCCATGCCGGTGCGCACCGCCTGGCGGATGCACTCGCGGTTGGGCACGGGCAGCATGCCGGGCATGGCCGCATCGATCAGGCTGACCTGCGTATTGGGCTCCGCGCCGAACGCCGTCGCGGCGCCGGAAAAGAGCTTCGCGTTCGACGTCACCTGCGCATGGACTTCCAGGCCGATCACGACCTCCCACTCGCCGGTTGCGCCCTGGATGCGATAGGTTGATTCAGTCATATTACCACCACTTGTCAGGGCGTGCGCTGAAACCAGCGCGTTCTTCGATTGCGAGCGAGGCGTTCAGCACGGTCTGTTCGTCCAGCGCCTTGCCGATCACCTGCAGGCCGATCGGCAGGCCGGCCGAATCCAGCCCGCCCGGAATCGCCATCGCCGGCAGCCCGGCCAGCGAGGCCGGCACGGTGAAGACGTCGTTCAGATACATGGCCAGCGGATCGGCCTGCTTCTCGCCCAGCGCGAAGGAGGCGCTCGGCGCGGTCGGCGTCAGCAGCAGATCGCACTTTTCGAACGCCAGCTCGAAATCGCGCGCGATCAGCGCCCGCACCTTCTGCGCCTGGGTATAATAGGCGTCGTAGAAGCCGGCCGACAGCACATAGGTGCCGATCATGATGCGGCGCTTCACTTCCGGGCCGAAGCCGGCAGCGCGGGTCGCGGCATACATGTCCTGCAAACCTGCGCCATCGGGCAGGTCGCGCTGGCCATAGCGCACGCCGTCATAACGGGCGAGGTTCGACGAGGCTTCGGCAGGCGCGATGATATAATAGGTCGGCAGCGCATATTTGGTATGCGGCAGCGACACTTCGACCACTTCGGCGCCGGCGTCCTTGAGCCATTCGATGCCGCGATCCCACATGGCGGAGATTTCGGCGTTCAGGCCATCGGGGCGATATTCCTTGGGAATACCGACCTTCTTGCCCTTGAGATCGCTCGACAAATTGGCTTCCCACTGCGGAACCGCCAGATCGAGGCTGGTCGAATCCTTGGGATCGAAGCCCGACATGACTTCCAGCAGGATCGCATTGTCGCGCACGGTGCGCGCCATCGGCCCGGCCTGGTCCAGCGAACTGGCGAAGGCGACGAGGCCGAAGCGCGAGCAGCGGCCATAGGTTGGCTTGATGCCGCTGATGCCGGTGAAGGCGGCGGGCTGGCGGATCGAGCCACCAGTGTCGGTGCCGGTCGCCGCCGGGCAGAGCCGCGCGGAAATGGCCGAGGAGGAACCGCCCGACGAACCGCCGGGCGCCAGTGCGGCGTTATCGCCGCCGCCGCGCCGCCAGGGCGAGATCACATTGCCATAATAGCTGGTCTCGTTGGACGAACCCATGGCGAACTGGTCGAGGTTGAGCTTGCCCAGCATGCCCGCGCCGGCCGCCCACAGCTTGCCCGACACGGTCGATTCATAGGTCGGCACGAAGCCTTCCAGCATGTGCGACGCGGCGGTGGTCTGCGTGCCTTCGGTGCAGAACAGGTCCTTCATGCCGATCGGCACGCCAGCCAGCTGGCCCAGCGTCTCGCCGGCGGCCTTGGCCTTGTCGGCCGCGTCGGCCGCTGCCAGCGCCTTTTCGGGCGTCTCGACGATGAAGGCGTTCAGCGCCTTGGCAGCAGCGACATTGGCATTGAAGCCCTCGGCCACTTCGCGCGCCGAAAAATCGCCCGCGCGGAAGCCGTCGCGGATTTCCGCAACCGTCAGATCAGTCAGATTAGTCATTATTCGATCACCTTGGGCACCGCGAAGAAGCCATGTTCGGCCTGCGGCGCATTGGCCAGCACCTTGTCACGCACATTGCCGTCAGTGACGACATCGTCGCGCAGGCGTTGATGGTTGGGGATGACGGCCGTCATCGGCTGCACGCCGGTCACGTCCACCTCGCCCAGCTGTTCCACCCAGCCAAGGATATTGTTGAGTTCGGGCACCATGGCTTCCGCTTCCGCATCCGTCACCGAAATGCGCGAAAGGCTGGCGATCTTTTTCACGGTCTGAAGGTCTATCGACATGGGCCAAGCCGCTAGCACCCGCACCAGTCCGCTTCAAGTGTCCTGCTGCACCATCTGCCATCTTGCATGCGCCCATCTTGCATGCCCCCATCTTGCATGACTGCCGCGCATGGGCCAGACAGGCCGCACGAAGGCGGGGCGATCCCCGCACAGGGATGGAGACGAGAGCAAGTGGCCCGCAAATTCCTCTATATCGTCGCCGGCCTGGTCGTGCTGGTGCTTGCGATGCTGCTCGCCTATCGCATCTGGGGGATGCAGATCATGCGGGCGGTGATGGTCCCGCGCGAAGCGTTCCAGCCGCTCCAGCCCCTGCCCGCCAACGCCTATGACGATCCGAAAATGTGGATCGCCCGCCCCGACCTGACCAAGGACAATCCCGCGCTCTGGACACCACAAGGCGCGGCCAGGCTCGCGCCGCCTGCGCAGAAGGCCGCGGTCTTCTTCATCCACCCGACCAGCTATGTGACGCCGCTTGGCAATGCCCATTGGAATGCACCGCTGGACGATGCGGAAAGCAATGCGACCGCGCGCCGCTTCGTGCTCGGCCAGGCCAGTGCCTTCAGCGCCGCCGGCAATGTCTGGGCGCCGCGCTATCGCCAGGCCAATTATGGCGCCTTCCTCACCACCGGGGCAGAGGGCGACCAGGCGCTCGCAGCCGCCTATCGCGACGTGACCCAGGCCTTCGCCGCCTTCCTCAAGGCCAATCCCACCGGCCCGCTGATCCTCGCCGGCCACAGCCAGGGGTCACGCCACCTGCTGCAACTGGTGCGCGAACAGGTGGCGGGCAAGCCGGTCGCTGACCGGGTCGCCGCCATCTATGCCGTGGGCTGGCCGATCTCGGTCGAGGCCGACCTGCCTGCATTGGGCTTCCCCGCCTGTGCCAGGCGGGATCAATCGCACTGCATCGTCAGCTGGCAAAGCTATGCCGAACCGGCCGATCCGTCCGCCGTGGTCGAAAGCTTCGAGCGCAAGCAGGGCCTCAATGGCCAGCCGCGCAAGGGCACGCACATGCTCTGCACCAATCCGATCACCGGCACCTTCAACGGCAATGCGCCCGCCAGCGCCAATATCGGCACGCTCGACGCCCGAGCCGCCGACAAGCCGGCTCATCTGGTCGCCGGCATCGTCCCTGCCCGCTGCGACACCAGCGGCGTGCTGATGATCGGCGAGCCGGTCGACATGGGCCCCTACACGCTGCCGGGCAATAATTATCATGTCTATGATTACAGCCTGTTCTGGGGCAATGTGCGCGACGACGCCCGCCAGCGACTGGCCGCTTTCACCAAGACACACTGAGACCCATGAAACTTGTCACGACTGACCGCGCGGAATTTCGCGCAGCCCTGCCCGAGGGCGGCCGCCTGATCGGCATGGATGTGGGGACGAAGACGATCGGTCTTGCCCTGTGCGATGCCCAATGGTCGATCGCCAGCCCCGCCTACACCGTCAATCGCGGCAAGTTCAGCAAGGACAAGCCGGCGCTCGAAGCCTTCATGGCGCGGCAGCAGGTCAAGGGCATCGTCATCGGCCTGCCGCTCAACCTCGACGGCACCAACAGCCCGCGCAGCCAGGCGAGCCGCGCCTTCGCCCATAATGTGGCGGATATCGGCCTGCCCGTGCTGCTCTGGGACGAGCGCTGGTCGACCCAGGCCGTCACCCGCACCCTGCTGGAGGCGGACGCCAGCCGCGCCCGCCGCGACGAACTGGTCGACAAACTCGCCGCCAGCTACATCCTTCAGGGCGCGATCGACGGCCTCGTCGCCGGGCTGGAATAGGCACGCCTGTCCTACAACGTCCCGCCCCGCTACATTCCCGGCGGCTCTTTCCCATCGTGATCCCACGCCGCTTTCCGATAGGATCAGCGGAACGCAACATAATGTCAGAATGTGCGGGAAATATGCGAAGTTAAGCGTGCGATTTCCAACAGTCATCCCGCCCAGCGCGCGCTGCCGGAGTTGCATATATCTGAAGTAACAGCGTTAAAGCGCCGTTTACGTGATCGCGCTCACGGATTGATCGTTGCGAAAGCGATATTCCCTGCCCTGCAGTCGAACGGAAAAGGGCGGACGGATCAATGACCGAAGGCAAGAGTCCGGAAGATATCTGGCACATCATCAGCGAACAGCGGCGCATGATGCGCGACCATTTTCGCCGTGATCCCACCAGCTACTCGGTGCGTCGGGAAATGTCGCGCCGGCAGATGGCGCAGAAGCAGGACGATCAGACGCAGGACGTCTGAGCGCCGTCCTCGAACGCCGCGATGATCGGGCACGGCCCTTCATCGGAGGCATGGCATTGCCGGGCCAGCCGCGTCAGCGCCGCCCGCGCCGCCTCCAGTTCCGCGATCTTCACATCCAGCGCCGCGATCCGATCGGCCGCCAGCTCGCGCGCCCGCTTGCGATCCTGCCCGGCATCGAGCTGCAGCAGTTCGCCAATCTGTTCCAGCGTGAAGCCCGCCGCCTGCGCCGACCGGATGAAGCGCAACCGCCGCACGTCGCTCTCGCCATAGCGGCGCACGCTGCCCTCCGGCCGATCGGGCGCATCCAGCAGGCCGCGCCGCTGGTAGAAGCGCACCGTCTCCACCCCGACATCGCCCGCGCGGGCCAGTGCGGAAATTGTCATGCTCATGCCTTGACTCCGTACCATGGTACAGACCCTATATGAGGGGCATCGCAGCGTAAACAAGGATGATGCAATGTCCCCAGCCTCGGGAAATCCGGCCCCGGAAAAGCCGGCCCAGCTCTACCGCATGGTGATGCCCGGCCATGTCTGTCCCTATGGCCTCAAGGCGCGCTGGCTGCTGCGCCGCCATGGCTATCGGGTCGAGGATCATGCCCTTAGCAGCCGGGCCGAGACCGACGCCTTCAAGGCACAGCATGACGTAAAGACGACGCCGCAAATCTTCATCGATGGCCGGCGGATCGGCGGCCATGACGATCTGCGCCGCTTCCTGGGCCTCAAGGTGCCGGTTCCCGGCGCGACCAGCTATGTGCCCGTCCTCGCCGTCTTTGCCGTCGCCGCGCTGCTGGCACTGGCGATCAACTGGCTGACCTTGGCGCCGCTGATCGGACTGCTGACACTCGAACGGTTCATCGCCATCGCCATGATGCTGCTCGCCATGCTGAAGCTGCAGGATGTGGAGCGGTTCGCGACCATGTTCCTCAACTATGACCTGCTCGCCCGCCGCGTCATTCCCTATGGCCGTATCTATCCCTTCCTGGAACTGGGCGCGGGCGCGCTGATGCTGACCGGCCTCGCCCCCTGGCTGTCGATCCCGGTCGCCCTGTTCATCGGCGGCATCGGCGCCGTGTCGGTGTTCAAGGCGGTCTATATCGAGAAGCGCGAACTCAAATGCGCCTGCGTCGGCGGCAGCAGCAACGTGCCGCTCGGCTTCGTCTCGCTCACCGAGAATGTCATGATGGTCGCCATGGCCCTGTGGATGCTGGCAGGCATACACTAATCCAACAACGCGGATGGTTGCCAGCATCCATTGAGCCGGCAGGACGGGGAGATCACTCCCCGTCCCGTCCATAATCGTCGGGCAGGAACTGCACCCCGTCCGCCGTCGGCACCACCGTCAGATAGGTAAGATAGACCGGCACCGGACGGGGCAGCGGCACATATTGTTCGGGCGCGTCGCTCTCTGCGGTCGGCGTCTTGCCGAAGAACCAGCGCCCCAGACGCTGCGCATCCTCCAGCCGGACGCAGCCATTGCTGAAATGGCGCACCGGCTTGGCGAACAGCGCCCGGTCGGGCGTGTCGTGCAGATAGATGCCCAGGTCATTGGGGAACATGAACTTGATCTTCCCCATGGCATTATTGCCGCCGGGCAACTGGCGCACGCGCAATTCGCGCTGCCCCGCTGCCACCGCCTGCCAGTCGATCTCGCTCTGGTTAAGCGTCTGCGCGTCAGCGGTCCAGTCGCTCAACGCCTCATAGCGCATCTTCCTGAGCGTCGCCCCGTCCAGGATCTTGGGGGCGATCTTGCGCTCGACCAGGTCGGGCGGGACATTCCAATAGGGATTGAGCGTCGCATAGCGGATCATGCCCGCCATCATCGGCGTCTGGCTTTCCTTGGCGCCGGCCACGACCTTCATCGATCCGTCCAATTCGCCGCCGCTATAATAATAGAGCCGCGCTGATGCCGCATCGACCTCGACATGCCGCACCCATGGGCCGGGCAGCAGCCGCGCACGCTCCAGATTGAGGGTCAATATCCGGCCATAATGGCCCGGACCACGATTGAGCGCCTCGATCGTCTGCGCGCCGGCAATGCCGTCCGCATCCAGCCCGTGATCGGCCTGGAACAGCTTGACCTTGGCCGCCAGCGCCTTGTCATAATCGACCCCGTCGGGCAGCCCCAACCGATGACGCAGGATCGCGATCTCGCCACTCGATCCGCCCGGCCGCAGCTTGACGTCGGTCGGCACGTTCACCGCCGGCAGGCCGCCCCAGCGCGTTGCATAGGCGCCGCTTGCCGCGCGCAGCTTCATGTAGAGCGGGCTCATCCAGCCCGCCTTCTCGACATAGCTCGCCAGCGACGGCGCGACCGCCGCCGCGCGCAGCACCTCCGCCGCATCTGGCGCCTGCGGTTCCACCTCGGGGTCGAGATAGCGCATCTTCACCGCCTTGGACGGGCGGCGGACATCGGCGACATAGGTGGCCAGCGCCTTCGACAGGGCGACGTCGACCCGCGCAAGCGCCTTGGGGTCGCCCGAGGCATCGGCCTCCTTGATCGCCCGCAACACCCCCCTGGCATCATAGTCGCGCGATCGCAGCCCGTCCTGATCGGCACTGTCGAGCAGCGTCAGCAGCGCTTGCGCCGGTTCGGCGCGGACCTTGCCCTTGTCGCTCCACAGCGGCCAATAGCCGCGCGTGCCATAGAAATCGCGCAGCTTGCCGCTTGCCGCCGACCGGATTTCAGCTGCCACGCTCGACCGCGCCGCCGTGTCGCTGGCAGCCGGCTGCGCAGCCACCATCCCCGGCACGGAACCGGCGATCAGCATGACGAGGATCAGGGAAACAGGATGTCGGGGGGCGCGGCGGAAATGCCGCGCCCGGAAAGGAAGATTGCTCAGCCGCGTTCTCCGGAACGGGGCGGCGCCGGCGGCGGCGGGGGCGGCGGACAGGGCGGTCCCTGGACCGGGTGATAGATGCCATCCGACGTATAATAGCCGTCGACATAGCCATCGCCGTTGCGGTCTGCGGCCACCGTGCCGGCAATCGCGCCCGGCCCGAGCGGCGGCGCGCTGGTCACCGGCGCATCATTTTTCGAGCAGGCGCTCAGCGCCAGCAGGCTACCGGCGACCAGCGCCATTGTCTGGATTTTCATACCATCTCCCTGTGCGCCACGATCCTGTCGCGACGCCAATTGGACCCACTGCCGGGATGCAGTGCGACGACAACGGTTCAGGGGCGAAATGGAATCCATTACCCTTGTGCAATGACGGCAGGGCGTGCCTCAAGCGCGCCCAACCGTTGAGCATATGGGATCAGTCGCGGACCCATTCGGCCGAAGCGATGCCTTGCGCATAAAGCAGCACCGACAGGTCGCCATGGACGATCTCGGCCGCTGCCGCCGCGCGGGTCTTGGGCTTGGCATGATAGGCGACGCCCAGCCCAGCCCCCTCGATCATCGGAATGTCATTGGCGCCGTCACCCACCGCCAGCGTCAGCGCACGGTCGATCCCGCCGTCGATCGCGGCCTCCAGTTCGGTGCGCTTGCGCGCGGCATCGACGATCGGGACGGTGACGGTGCCAAGCAGCGCGCCATCGGCAATTTCCAGCACATTGGCGACATGCACATCGAAGCCGATTTCCGCCGCGACCGGCCCGGTGAAGCGGGTGAAACCGCCAGAAACCAGCAGGGTGCGTGCGCCGCGCGCCTTCATTGTGCGCACCAGTTCGCGCGCACCGCCCATGATCACCACCCGCTCCTCGCGGCACTGGTCGATCGCGCTGTCGGGCAGCCCTTTCAACAGGGCGACGCGGCCATGCAGCGCGCCTTCGAAATCCAGTTCGCCGCGCATCGCCCGTTCGGTGATCTCGGCAATCTGCGGCTTGATCCCGGCATAATCGGCCAGTTCGTCGATGCACTCGACCGTGATCATGGTCGAATCCATGTCGGCGATCAGCAGCGTCTTCTCGCGTGTGGCGGCAGGTTGGACGATCACATCCAAAGCCAAGTCGCGGCCATACCCGCCCTGCGCGATGGAAAGTGCGATCTCTTTGATCGCTCGCGAAATTTCGAGGCAATCCGATTTTTCGACACCGTCCGCCGGTTCAAAGAAGATGTCCGCAGCGATGCCGTCGTCGATCATGGATATGGAGTAACCAGCGCCCGCAGTACAATCGCGATCAAACTGGTGCGCAATTTCGCTGAGCAGGTCGTGGTCCAACCCACCTTTTGCCACTAAGGTCGCGACGAACATGAACACTCCCGCACATATGCCGGGCGAATCCCGCCCACCGGTCGCGCTTATTGCCGGGCCGACCGCCAGCGGCAAGAGCGCGCTCGCCGTCCGCCTGGCCCAGATCGCCGACGGCGTCGTCATCAATGCCGATGCCAGCCAGGTCTATGCCGACCTCGCCATCCTGTCCGCCCGCCCGTCGCAAGAGGAAATGGGCGGCGTGCCCCATCGCCTGTTCGGCCATATCGATGGAGCGGAAGCCTGCTCCGCCGCACGCTGGGCCGCCGAGGCCAGGGCGGAGATCGACGCCACCCATGAAGCCGGCAAGCTGCCCGTGCTGGTTGGCGGCACCGGCCTTTATATACGGACCTTGCTCGACGGCATCGCGCCGGTGCCGGAGATAGACGCCGATATCCGCGCCACCGTCCGCGCCATGCCGGTGGCGCAGGCGCATGAAGCACTGCGCAGCGAAGACCCGGAAGCCGCCGTCCGCCTCGCCCCGGCCGACACCACCCGCGTCGCCCGCGCGCTGGAAGTGGTGCGATCGACCGGCAAGCCGCTGAAGATATGGCAGCAGCACAAGCAGGGCGGCATCGCCGACCGCATCAACCTGTCCCCGATGATCCTGCTGCCGCCCCGCGACTGGCTGATCGAACGCTGCGACCGGCGGTTCGAACAGATGGTCGATCAGGGTGCCGTTGCCGAGGTGGAGGCGCTGCTGCCCCGCAACCTCACCCCCGACCTACCGGTGATGCGGGCGATCGGCGTGCCCGAAATCGCCGCCTGGCTCAAAGGTGACATCGATCGTGACACGATGATGGCGCGTGGCCAGCTCGCCACGCGCCAATATGCCAAACGCCAATATACCTGGTTCTCCAACCAGCCGCCGCAGGACTGGCATCGCGAAAAGAGATCGATTGATGCTGAAATTGCCAATGAATTAGCAATTAAATTACAACAATAGGGGTTGACCACGCATTTTATGTCCTCTAGACGCTGGCGCCTTGCCAATGCGGGCGCGACGGCGCAGACCCGCGAGCCAGCATCTTAAAAAAGAGGAGTTTCATCGTGGCCGAAAAGAGCGGCGCGGACATTTTGGTCGAGTGCCTGGTTGATCTGGGCGTCGAAGTTGTGTTCGGCTATCCGGGCGGCGCCGTGCTGCCCATCTATGACGCGCTCTATAATCACCCCACGATCAAGCATGTCCTAGTGCGCCACGAGCAGGGCGCGACCCACATGGCGGAGGGCTATGCCCGCTCGACCGGCAAGCCCGGCGTCGTCCTGGTCACCTCTGGCCCCGGCGCGACCAATGCCGTCACCGGTATCACCGACGCGCTGCTGGATTCGATCCCGATGATCGTCATCACGGGTCAGGTGCCGACGCAACTGATCGGCACCGACGCCTTCCAGGAAGCGGACACGGTCGGCATTACGCGCCACTGCACCAAGCATAATTATCTGGTGAAGGATCCGGCCAAGCTGGCCGGCATCGTCCATGAGGCGTTCCATATCGCCACCACCGGCCGCCCCGGCCCGGTCGTCGTCGACATTCCCAAGAATGTCCAGATCGCGACCGCGCCCTATGCCCGGCCGGAACTGAAGGTCCATGCCAGCTATCATCCGCAGACCAAGGCGGATGCCGCCGCGATCGATACGGCGGTCGAAATGCTGGCCGCGGCCGAGCGGCCGATCTTCTACACAGGCGGCGGCGTCATCAATTCGGGTCCGCAGGCCAGCGCCCTGCTGCGCGAACTGGCGGCGATGACCGGCGCGCCCGTCACCTCGACCCTGATGGGCCTGGGCGCCTTCCCCGCGTCGTCCGACCAGTGGGTCGGCATGCTGGGCATGCACGGCACCTATGAAGCCAATTGGGCGATGAACCAGGCGGACCTGATCCTGTGCATCGGCGCGCGTTTCGACGATCGCGTCACCGGCCGGCTGGACGCCTTCGCGCCCAACAGCCGCAAGGTGCATATCGATATCGACCGCAGTTCGATCAACAAGATCGTCGATGTCGACGTCCCGGTCGTTGCCGATGTCGGCAGCGCGCTGGAGGACATGATCGCCCTGTGGAAGCAGCGCGGCCATGAAAAGGCGGACCTGTCGGCCTGGTGGGCGCGGATTGCCGAATGGCGTGCCAAGAAGAGCCTGTCCTACCCCGAAAGCGGCAGCGAGATCATGCCGCAAAAGGCGATCGCAGACCTCTACAAGGCCACCCGCGCGACCGGCAAGGACATCATCATCACCACCGAAGTCGGCCAGCACCAGATGTGGGCGGCCCAGCATTTCGGCTTTGAAGAACCGAACAAGTGGCTGACCTCGGGCGGCCTGGGCACCATGGGCTATGGCTTCCCCGCCGCCATCGGCGCGCAGATGGGCAATCCCGACAGCATCAGCATCTGCATCGCCGGCGACGCCTCGATCCAGATGAACATCCAGGAAATGGGGACGGCCAGCCAGTATCGCCTGCCGGTCAAGATCTTCATCCTGAACAATGAATATATGGGCATGGTCCGCCAGTGGCAGGAACTGACCTATGAAAGCCGCTATTCCAACAGCTATTCGGACAGCCTGCCCGACTTCGTGAAGCTGGGCGAAGCCTATGGCTGGACCGGCATCCGCATCGAAGGACCGCAGGAACTGGAGGCCGGCATCCGCCAGATGCTGGAAACCGACGGCCCCGTGATCGTCGATTGCCGCGTGGCAAAGCTGTCCAACTGTTTCCCGATGATCCCGTCGGGTGCGGCCCATACCGAAATGCTGCTCGATCCCAACCAGATCGAAGGCGTCATGTCGGACGAGGCAAAGGCACTGGTGTGACCACCCCCGCCAAGGTCCGCATTTTCGTGACCGAACCCTGGGATTTCGAACGGATCACAGGCACGACCGAACTCACCGGCTGGACCAGCGACCATGCTGACCCCGACAATGAGGAATGGGAAGTGCATCTGGATAGCGGGTTCGAATATCATGGCCTGCAGGTCGATCGGCTGCTGGCCGGCCCACGCTATGTGGGCGAACATCTTCTGCGGATGTTCGACGCGGTGACGGCCTTTCCCGTCCGCCTCGCCCACCCGCAGGACGATGATTGGCACTATGCCTTTATCGGCATGATCTCGCCGCGCCCCGAGCGCGAAGAAATGGAAGACGGGAACAGCATCTGATGCATATCCACGAAGAACAGAGCGAGCGGCACGTCCTGTCGCTGACGGTGTCGAACGAGGCGGGCATCCTGGCCCGCATCGCCGGCCTGTTCACCGCGCGCGGCTATAATATCGACAGCCTGACCGTGGCCGACATTACCGACGATCATGCGATCAGCCGCATCACCATCGTCACCAACGGCCCGCCCAAGGTGATCGACCAGATCATCGCCCAGCTCGATCGGCTGGTGCCGGTCCACAAGGTCACCGACCTGACCGACGCCGGCCCGTTCGTCGAGCGCGAACTAGCGCTGGTCAAGGTCGCCGGCACCGGCGAGGACCGGATCGAGGCGCTGCGCCTGGCCGACGTGTTCCGTGCCAAGGTGGTCGACACCACGATCGAGAGCTTCATCTTCGAGATCACCGGCACGACCGAGAAGATCGACAATTTCGTCGGCCTGATGCGCCAGATCGGCCTGGTCGAGGTCGGTCGCACCGGCGTAGCCGGCCTGATCCGCGGCAAGGAGCCGGCCTGATATTCCATTCCGCGCCGTCACAGGCGGCGTTTCTTTCCACCACTATTGTCTAACGCCCCCTGCATGGGGGGACGAGAAGGGGTTTTCCAATGAAGGTTTATTACGATCGCGACGCAGACATCGGCCTGATCAAGGGCAAGAAGGTCGCCATATTGGGCTATGGCTCGCAGGGCCACGCCCATGCGCAGAATCTGCGCGACTCCGGCGTTGCCGAAGTCGCCATCGCCCTGCGCCCCGGTTCGCCCAGCGCCAAGAAGGCCGAAGGCGCCGGTTTCAAGGTGCTGCCGAACAAGGAAGCCGCCCAGTGGGCCGACGTACTGATGATCCTGGCGCCCGACGAGCATCAGGCCGCCATCTATGAAGCCGACATCAAGGGCAATCTGCGCCCCGGCGCCGCGCTCGCCTTCGCCCATGGCCTCAACATCCATTTCGGCTTGATCGAGGTCCCCGCCGACATCGACGTCATCATGATCGCGCCCAAGGGCCCCGGCCACACCGTGCGCGGCGAATATCAGCGCGGCGGCGGCGTCCCCTGCCTGATCGCCGTCCATCAGGACGCGACCGGCAACGCCCATGACATCGCCCTGTCCTACGCCTCGGGCGTCGGCGGCGGCCGCAGCGGCATCATCGAAACCAACTTCCGCGAGGAATGCGAAACCGATCTGTTCGGCGAGCAGGCCGTTCTGTGCGGCGGCGCCACCGCGCTGGTCCAGGCAGGTTTCGAAACCCTGGTCGAAGCCGGCTATGCCCCGGAAATGGCCTATTTCGAATGTCTGCACGAGCTGAAGCTGATCGTCGACCTGATGTATGAAGGCGGCATCGCCGACATGCGCTACTCGATCTCGAACACCGCCGAATATGGCGACATCAAGACCGGCCCGCGCATCATCACCGAGGAAACCAAGAAGGAAATGAAGCGCGTTCTGGCCGACATCCAGTCGGGCCGCTTCGTCAAGGACTTCATCCTCGACAACCGCGCCGGTCAGCCCGAACTCAAGGCCAGCCGCAAGCAGGCTGCCGCCCACCAGATCGAAAAGACCGGTTCGCAGCTGCGCGCCATGATGCCCTGGATCGGCGCCAACAAGCTGGTCAACAAGGACAAGAACTAAGCCCTTTCGCGCACCGGAAACGGAACGATCCGTTTCCGGTTACGCCTCTGGAACAATCGAGGGACGTGGCATATTCTGTGCCGCGTCCCTTGAATGCTTTTGGAGAGCGTTTCCCATGCGCAAATATCTGATCTCTGCCGCTGCCCTGATCGCGGTCGCCGGCGGCACTGTCGTCATCGCCCAGGCCCCGATGGCCGTCCCCGGCAGCAAGGATGTCGCCAAGGTCACCGGCGGTACCTACAGCGTCGAGCCCAGCCACACCCAGATCGTCTTCGCCTATGACCATATGGGCTTCACCAACAATATGGGCGTCATCACCCAGCCGACCGGCACGCTGACACTGGACAAGGCCAATCTCTCGGCATCGAAGGTGTCGATCACCCTGCCGATCGCCAACCTCACCACCGGCATCCCGGCGCTGAACGAGCATCTCGCCAAGCCCGAATTTTTCGACGCCGCCAAATTCCCGACCGCGACCTTCGTGTCGACCGGCGTGAAGCCCGACGGCGCGACCGGCGCGGACATCACCGGCAACCTGACCATCAAGGGCATCACCAAGCCGGTGACGCTGGATGCCGAATTCTATGGCGCCGGTGCGAACCCGATGAACAAGAAGGAAAATGTCGGCTTCGTCGCGACCGGCACGATCAAGCGCAGCGATTTCGGCATGGGCGGCTTCGTCCCCGTCGTCGGCGACAATGTCGAACTGAAGATCATCGTCGCCTTCCAGAAGTGATGCGATGATCCCCCGCCCGGCCCGCGCGATCCTGCTTCTGAGCCTGATCGCGTGCGGGCCGGCGGTGGCCAGTCCGGATGGCGGCCCTGCGCTCTATGCGCCGGGCCGCTATCTGGTGGATGGCGCAGCGACCAAAGTCCACTTCCATGTGAAGGCGCTGGTTGGCGGCTATGAAGGCGATTTGACCCAGCCCGAGGGCATGGTGATGATCGACCCCGCCCGGCCCGAGCGGGCCGACGTCGATATCCGCTTCCCGGTCGAGAAGATGACCACGGGCGATCCTTCGACCGACGCCATACTGAAAGGCGAGAGCTTTTTCGACATGGTCCATTTCCCGACCGTGCGCTTTACCGCCAGGGACGCGCCGCTGGCCGGCAGCGACAGCGCGACGATCATTCCGGGCGAACTCACCATGCATGGCCAGACCCGCGCGGTCACCCTGTCGGTCCGGCTGACCGGCGTCACGCCCGACGAAGCGCCTGGGATCGCCATCCTGCACTTCACCGGCAGCATGAGCGTCGAGCGCAGCCATTATGGCATGGGCTTTGGCCGCCCCTTCGTGTCGGACAAGGTCGACCTGACCATCGACGCAATTTTCCGTCGCGCCTGACGCCCCTTTCGCAAGAAACGGCTTTACGCTCCTCCTGTCCGCGTTTATGGGACAGCATCATGCAGAGCGTCGCGCTTCTTACCCTGCTACGACTTACACGCCCTTAGGCGTGGCTTTTGTGCTGCCTTCCGGCTAAGGGCAGCGTCGATCCGCCTAAGGGCATTCATCACAGTCAAGTCGTACCCCGGAGCGCGCAATAGCGTCCCGAGCCAGGAAGTAGTTTGATCCCATGATGCTGACCGATCCTTCGCAGAAATACCGCCCCTTCCCCCAGGTGGACCTGCCCAATCGCCAATGGCCGTCCAAGGTCATCACCAAGGCGCCCCGCTGGCTGTCGACCGACATGCGCGACGGCAACCAGTCGCTGATCGACCCGATGAACGCGGAAAAGAAGCGTCGCTTCTTCGACCTGCTGGTCAAGGTCGGCGTCAAGGAGATCGAGGTCGGCTTCCCCGCCGCCGGCGCGACCGAGTTCGACTTCATTTCGGGCCTGGTCAAGGAAGGCGCGATCCCCGACGATGTCATGCCCCAGGTGCTGACCCAGGCGCGCGAGGATCTGATCGCCACCACCTTCGAAAGCCTGCGTGGCGCGAAGCAGGCGATCGTCCATGTCTATAACGCGATCTCGCCGGCCTGGCGCAACATCGTGTTCCAGATGGAACGCCCGGAAATCAAGCAGATCGCGATCAACGCCGCCAAGCTGCTGCGCGACAATGCGGCGCGAATGCCCGACACCGACTGGCATTTCGAATATAGCCCCGAAACCTTCTCGACCGCCGAGCTGGATTTCAGCCTGGAATGTTGCGAGGCGGTGATGGACATCCTGCAGCCGACACCGGATCGGCCGCTGATCCTGAACCTGCCCGCCACCGTCGAGTGCGCGACCCCCAACATCTATGCCGACCAGATCGAATGGATCTGCCGCAACATCTCGCGCCGTGACAGCGTGGTGATCTCGCTGCACACCCATAATGACCGGGGCACCGGCGTCGCCGCCGCCGAACTGGGCATCATGGCCGGCGCCGACCGCGTCGAAGGCTGCCTGTTCGGTAATGGCGAACGCACGGGCAATTGCGACCTGGTGACCGTCGCGCTCAACATGTACACACAGGGCATCGATCCGGAGCTGGACTTCAGCGACATCGACGAAGTCATCCAGACCGTCGAATATTGCAACCAGCTGCCCGTCCACCCGCGCCACCCCTATGCCGGCGAACTGGTGTTCACTGCCTTCTCGGGCAGCCACCAGGACGCGATCAAGAAGGGCTTTGCCGCGCAGGAAGCGCGCAACGACCTGTTCTGGAACGTCCCCTATCTGCCAATCGACCCCAAGGATCTGGGCCGCGACTATGAGGCGGTGATCCGCGTCAATTCGCAGTCGGGCAAGGGCGGCGTCGCCTGGGTGCTGCAGCAGGACAAGGGCTATAAGCTGCCCAAGCGGATGCAGGCCGACTTCTCGAAGGTGGTGCAGGCGCTGGCCGACCAGTCGAGCCGCGAACTCAACGCCGCCGACATCTCGGCCGCGTTCGACGACTATTATCATCAGACCGGCGACCAGGCCTATAGCCTGATCGACTATCATGAGAGCGGCAGCGCGGGCGACCGCATCTTCACCGGCAAGATCGTCCATGAAGGCGGCGAACGCTCGATCTCGGGTCGCGGCAACGGCCTCATCTCGTCGGTGCTGGCTGCGCTGCGCGACGAACTGGGCGTGGTGCTGGAGGTTGCCGACTATAATGAGCACGCCATCGGCGCCGGCACCGACGTGAACGCCGCCGCCTATGTCGAATGCCGCACCGCCGACGGCCGCACCGTCTTCGGCATCGGCACCGACAGCGACGTCGCGACCGCATCGGTCAAGGCCGTCCTCTCGGCCGCCAATGCGGTGGCCGTGCGAGGCTGATATCCATCCGTTCGCCCTGAGCGAAGTCGAAGGGCACGGCCGACCATCGGGAGGCCACTTCGCTTCGCTCAGTGTCGGGCTTCGACTTCGCTCAGCCCAAACGAATTAAGGATAAACCTTACTTCGCCAGCGCCCGGACCACGCTGTCCCACTGGGCCAGCGAGGCGGCGATGCCCGCCACCGGCACCCGTTCATTGAGGCCATGGGCAAAGCCGTCCTGCGCCTTCATGAACAGGCTGGATACGCCATAGCTGGGCACGCCCAGCGCGCGGAAATAGAGGCTGTCGGTCGCGCCGGCCGACATCCCCGGCATCACCGTGATCGCGGGCGAGCGCGCCTTGATCGCGGCCGCCACCGCCTTCACCACATCGTCGCGCAACGGCGAGGCGTCGCTGCCAGTGGGGTCGTTGAGCGTGGTGAAGGTCACGCTTTGATCATCCACCACCTTGATCAGTTGCGCCTTCACATCGTCGATCTTCACGCCGGGAAAGATGCGGCAATTGACGCTGACCTTGGCACTTTGCGGCAGGGCGTTGAGCGCATGGCCGCCCGACAGCATGGTCGCGACGCAGGTGGTGCGCACCTGCCCCACAAATTCGGGCCGGCTCGACAATAGTTCCGCAGAGGCCGGATCCTGGGTCGCGGCATAGAGGCGCATCGCTTCCCCCACATCGCCGCCGATCCGCTGCGCCGACAAGCTGAGCGACGCCTTGGTCAGTTCGTTGATCATCGGCGGGAACTGATAGGCCGCGATCCGGTCGATCGCCTTGGCCAACCGATAGATCGGATTGCCTGGCGTCGGCGCGCTCGAATGGCCGCCCGGATCGGTGAAGCCGATCTCGAAATCGGCATAGGTCTTCTCGCCCGCCTGCAACTGGTAGAGGACGGGCTTGCCACTCTCGTCGAGCAGACCGCCGCCGCCATCGCCGTTCAGCAGCAGTTCGGCATCCTTATATTTGGCCGCCAGCGCCTTGGTGGTGACCATGTTGGTCTCCTCGTCGCCCGACAACAGCAGGATGACGCTGCGGCGCGGGGTCCAGCCCTCCTTCTTGAGCTGCGCCAGCGTCGCAACCATCATCGCCACGTCATATTTATTATCTTCCGACCCGCGCCCGAAAATATAGCCATCCTCCTCGACCGGGACGAAGGGATCGCGCGTCCAGTCGGCGCGGTTGGCGGCCACCACGTCCATATGACCGATCATCAGCATCGGCTTGAGGCTGGGTTCCCGCCCCTTGATCGTCGCCGCCAGGGTCGCGGTCTCGCCCATCGGGGTGATGACGATATCGGCATCGGCAAAGCCCGCCTGCTTGAGCACCGACGCATAATAGGTCGCGAGCGCGGGCACCTGCCCCGCCCCCTCGACCGTCTTGAACGCGACCGATCGCTTCAATATCTCCTTGGCCGCGCCGGCATCCGCTGCCGCCTGCGCCCCGACTGGCATTGCCAGCCCCCCTACTCCCAGCATCGCCCCTGCCAGCAATATCCCCCGCAATTGCATATATTTATACTCCCTGATGGACCCGAGCGACGATTGTGGCATAGCGGATCGCGCCGTTCCATGCGTTTGATCGGACGGCGCGCGGAAAGAGGGCCACCTTATCCGCACTGAACCCCTTGAAAGAATTGCTTGCGCGCAATCGGATAGATGCCATCCGATATAGCGCGCCGGTCGTCCAAAGGAAAAATGCCATCATGGCCCTCAATTATCGCAGCTTCGGCTTCCAGGTTCTGCTCGGCATGGTCGTGGGCCTTGCCCTCGGTCTCGTCGCGCGCCAGATTGGCGCCGGTCCGGATGGCGACCTCAACTGGCTGGCGACCACGCTCAAGACGGTCGGATCGATCTTCGTCTCGCTCTTGAAGGCGATCGTTCCACCTCTGGTCTTCGCCGCGATTGTCGCGTCGATCGCCAATCTGCGCGCGCTCGACAATGCCGCCCGTCTCGCCGGCCAGACCCTGCTCTGGTTCGCGATCACCGCACTGATCGCGGTCAGCATCGGCCTCGCCATCGGCCTGATCGTTCAGCCGGGCGCGGGCCTGCACGGCACCGCGCTCGCCATGGGCAAGGCGGATTCGGTCGGCGGCTGGCTCGATTTCCTCAAGGGTCTGGTCCCCGGCAACAGCCTGGCCCTGTCGGGTAGCACCAAGATCACTGACGGCAGCGCCAGCACCAGCATCTCGTTCAACATCCTGCAGTTGCTGGTCATCTCGATCGCGGTCGGCCTCGCCACGCTGAAGGTCGGCGACAAGGCGGAGCCCTTCCTCTCCTTCGTCCGCTCGCTGCTCGCCGTCGTCCGTGCGATCCTGGGCTGGGTCATCCGCCTGACGCCGATCGGCTCGGCCGCGCTGATCGGCACCGCGATCGCCACCTATGGCTGGAGCGCACTGGCGCAGCTCGGCACCTTCACCGCCGCCATCTATCTCGGCCTCGGCCTCGTCCTGCTGGTGGTCTATCCGCTGCTGCTGATCGCCAATGGCCTGAAGCCCGGCCCTTTCTTCGCCAAGGCCTGGCCGGCGATCCAGCTCGCCTTCGTCTCGCGCTCGTCGGTCGGCACCCTGCCGGTGACCGAGACCGTGACCGAGCGGCTGGGCGTCGACAAGGGCTATGCCGCCTTCGCGATCCCGCTCGCCTCCACCACCAAGATGGACGGCTGCGCCTCCATCTATCCGGCACTGGCAGCGATCTTCGTCGCGGGCTTCTATGGCATCCCGCTGCACTTCATCGACTATGTGCTGATCGTCTTCGTCTCGGTCATCGGCTCGGCCGCGACCGCCGGCCTGACCGGCGCGATCGTGATGCTGACGCTGACCCTCTCGACGCTGGGCCTGCCGCTCGAAGGCGCCGGCCTGCTGCTGGCGATCGACCCGATCCTCGACATGGGCCGCACCGCCGTCAACGTTGCGGGCCAGGTGCTGGTGGGCGTCATCGTCGCCAAGCGCGAGGGCATTCTCGACGAAAGCGCCTATTATGGCGAGGGCGAACTGGTCGCCGCCTGATCGAAAACCGGGCGGCGCGGGCGTTCCGCGCCGCCGTCAGGGCAGCTGGCCGCGCCCGGTCGCCGTCCAGTAGATGCCGCCCATCAGATGGTCGAGATAGCGCGGATCGCGATACATCTCGCCATTATGGCCCAGCGTGGTGACGAACACCCGCCCCTTCTCATAGGCATGATACCAGGCGACGGGATGCTCCCGCCCCATCGGCCTTGCCACCTGCCCCAGCCAGATTTTGGTCGGGTCGTAGCTGCTTTCCTCGACATTCAGCACCGGATGGATCGTCACCTTATAGGGGTTGGCGGTGACATAATATTCGTCGGTCCAGATCCAGCGATCGGGCAGACCATAGGTGGCGGGAAAACCCTTGTCGGTCGGCGTCACCACCGCCGTCTGCACCATCGGATGGATGACGAAGCTGCGCCCGACCATCTTCTCGTACCAGGCCCATTCGCCCGGCGGCGTGATGAGCGCGCGATGCACGACGATGGCATTGCCGCCCGCCCGCATATAGGCCTCGAACCTGGCGCGCTGGGCCGGGTTCAGTTCCTCGCCCGGCGTATTGAGGAACATCACCGCCGCATATTGGCTGAGATCGCCATCGAAGACGGACGTGTTGTTGGCCCAGGTGAAGCTGAAATCATGCAGCTTGCCAAGATTCTCCAGACTGTCCCGCGCGATCGGTATATATTCATAATGATATTTGTTCGGGATGGCGAGGACGAGCAACTTATACTGGTCCTCCGCCCGCACCGCTGCGGGCACCGACAGCGCCATCAGGGCGATGAGTGCCCCGACCTTGTTTCTCATCCGCCTGCCTCCTTCACTCGCCTATCGCTAGGACAGGCGGCGACGGAAAGATAGCGCTCCCATGGTCGTAATCAGCCCGGTAGCAGGCCGATCGCGTCCACTTCGACCAGACAGCCATGATGAAGTTCGGGTGCGGGCACTACCGTGCGCGCCGGCCGGGCGTCCCCCATCATCTCGGCATAGATACCGTTGAAACGCGGCCAATTCTCGACGCCCACGATATAGGCGGTGACGCGCGCGATCCGTTCCGGCCCGCATCCTGCCTCTGCCAGGATCGCCAGCATATTGCCGATCGCCAGCCGTGCCTGGTCCTCAAACGACAGGTCACTACGCGGCCCCTGCCCCGCCACCACCGGCAATTGCCCCGACACGAAGACGAAGCCATTCGCAATCGTCGCCTGCGCATAATGGCCGGCGGGCGCCGGCGCCTTGTCGGTCTCGATCCGCTGCACGTCCATCACCATCCTCCAAATCGCGGCCAGACCGCTTCCACCATATCGCTGCCGTCCCGCACCACATGATAGCGATCATGCTGCGCGCCGGTGGCACAGGCGTGATTGGGCAATATTCGCACCCGATCGCCCACCGCCAGGTCCGGCAGCGCGCCGGATGCCCCCGGCCGCAGCGCGATGATGCCATATTCCTGATTGGCATCGACCAGGATCAGATCGCCATAGGGCCGCCCGTCCCGGTCGCAGACCAGGCCATAGCCCTGATCGACATCCTGTTTCGCCGTGCCGCGATCGCGCGACATCGCCATCCAGCCGGCATCGACCAAGATCCAGCCCTTGTCCCGCTGATGCCCGATCACCGTCGCCAGCACCGACAGGGCGATGTCGTCCACAGAACAGATGCCGATCCCGGCCATCACCAGATCGAAGAAGACGAAGACGCCGGCGCGCACCTCGGTCACGCCGCTCAGGTCCGTGGCGTGATGCGCGGTCGGGGTCGATCCGACGCTGATCATCGGACAATCATGTCCCGCCTCCCGCAAGACCCGCGCCGCCGACACCACGGCATCCCGCTCGGCGTCAGCGCAGGCGCGCAGTTCCGCCGCGCCGCGCGCGCCATAGCTGCCGCCGGCATGGGTCATCACGCCGCGCAATGCGCCGCCCTGCGCCAGCGCCGTGCCGATCGCCCGCAGCCGCGCCGCATCGTCGGGCTGCACGCCCGACCGGTGGCCGTCGCAATCAATCTCGATCAGGGCCGGAATGGCCGTGCCCGCCGCGCGCGATGCGGCCGCGACCGCCTCTGCCTGCTCGACCGAATCCAGCACGATCGCCAGGTCCACGCCCTGCGCCCGCAGCGCAAGTATCTCGGGCAACTTGGCTGGACTGATGCCGACCGCATAGAGAATGTCGCGCACCCCGGCCGCCGCAAAGCGGCGCGCCTCCTGCAAGGTCGATACCGTCGCCGGTCCTTGCGCCGTCGGCATCAGCCGCTGCGCGACCTCGACCGACTTGGCGGTCTTGAGATGCGGCCGCATCCCTACGCCCAGCCCGTCCAGATGTGCCCGCAGCCGCGCGATATTGCGATCCATCCGGTCGGCATCCAGCACAAGGCAAGGCGTCGACAAGCTATCGAGGGGAAAGGGATCGTCGGAAAAGGCAGACATAAGAGGCTCCGTTGCTGACCCGCAGATTGCCGACATGCGGCGGCTTTTCAACGGGCTCGACGAATTCCGACGATTTTTCCTCCGCCGTCACCGCCCCCTTGCCCGACTCTTTTCATTCCGTTATTTCTGTTTTTACAGAAAGGAATGTCATGCCACTTCTCGACCATCCCGATGCCAAGGCGTTCCTGCTCCACTGGGGTGAGATGGGCACGCAATGGGGCGTCAACCGGTCGGTCAGCCAGGTCCATGCATTCCTCTATCTGTCGGACCATCCCCTGCCCGCCGACGAGATTGTCGACCAGCTCGGCCTTGCCCGCTCCAATGTCTCGACCGCGCTCAAGGAACTGCAATCCTATGCGATCGTCCGCCGGGTCCATGTAGAGGGCGACCGGCGCGACCATTTCGTCGCGGAAACCGATCTGTGGGAAATGCTCACCCGCATCGCTGCCGAGCGCAAGCGGCGCGAGATCGACCCAACCATCGCCCTGCTGAACGACCTCGCCCAGCGGCTCGCCAGGGATGAAAGCTGCCCGCCCCATGTACGCGAGCGCATCACCCGCATGCATGAATTCATGTCGACGCTTGGCAACTGGTATGAGCAGGTCAACAAGCTGCCCAAGTCGACCCTGATCGCCCTCATGAAGCTCGGCAACAAGGTCGCCCGCTTCATTCCTACCGGCAAGAGCAAGGACTAGTCGCTGCTAATCGATGCGCCCTGACGCCCGATCGCACCCAGCTATTTCGGAGTTTACAGAAATGTCTGACAAAAACGACGAAAATCCCGATCCCATCGCCCCGCCCGTTCGCGCCGGATCGGCCCCGCTGCGCATTGCATCGGCCGTCGCGCTGGCCATGGCCTTTGCGATCGGCGTCTATCTGCTGCTCGACGCCACCCGCGTGAACGGCCTTGTCAGCTTCACCTTCCTGCTGCTCCTGCCCGCCGCGCTCACCGCCTTCGTTGCCTATGTCGGCGATCCCTGGGCGGAGCGGTCGCGCCGCTATTATATGACGATGCCGCTCTGGCTGCTGGGCGCGACCATCCTCCTGTCCGTCCCGGTGCTGAAGGAAGGGGTGATCTGCATCGTCATGCTCGCCCCGCTCTGGATCGCCAGCGGGCTGGCTGGCGCCTATGCCACCTATCGGCTGCGCGGCCGTGCTGGCGATCGCGGCACCAGCTATTGCATGGCGGTGCTGGCCATGCCGCTGATCGCGATGCAGGTCGAACCGATGATCCCCCTGCCCGACGCCACCGCCACCGTCAGCCGCTCGATCATCGTCGAGGCCAGCCCGGACCGGATCTGGCCGCTGCTGCGCGGCATTCCCGATGTCCGACCGGGCGACGGAACATGGACCTTCACCCAGGATGTGCTGGGCGTACCCCGGCCGCTCGGCGCCCATATGCTGGGTGACGGGATCGGCGCAGTCCGCATGGCCGACTGGGGCCGGCAGGTGCGGTTTCGCGAACATATCATCGATTGGCAACCGGGCCGCAGCATCGGCTGGCGCTTCGATTTTCGCGGGCTCGACGCCTGGCAGTTCACCGACCGGCACCTGATGCCCGACAGCGCCTATTTCAAGGTGACGACCGGCGGCTATCGCATGGAACCGGCCGGCCCCGGCCGCACTCGCGTCATCATCGACACCCATTATTGGATGCAGACCCCGGTCAATGGCTATTCCCGGCTGTGGGGCGAAATTTTCTTGGGCGACATCGAAAAGAACCTGCTCGTCCTCATCAAGCAGCGCGCCGAACGGCCGGTCGCGCCCGCCATCCTCTGACTGCCAAAAGGAGATGAACCATGGTTGAAACCGCCTATGCCCTCTATCTGGTCATCACGCTCGCCATCACCATCTGGGTCGCGCGCACCCTGTCGAAAAATGGCGAGGTCTTCCTGATCCAATGTTTCGGCCATGATGCGCAACTGGCCCGATCGACCAACCATCTGCTCGTCGTCGGCTTCTACCTCGTCAATATCGGCTTCATCACCCTGACGCTCAGCCTGGGCAAGGAACCGACCAGCTATGCCGAAACGATCCGCTTCCTCAGCGCCAAGATCGGCCTCGCCGTGCTGGTGCTGGGCGGCATGCATTTCTTCAACATGGGCGCGATCGCCCATTTCGGCCGCAAGGTGAATGGCTGGCTGCACGACGGCCATCCCCAGGCCGCCTGATCGCCAGCCGGAAGGGTGCGCCCCACCCTTCCCCCTTTCCGGGAGGTTCCGATGTCCCATGCCGATCCTGCCCATCTTCGCGGCGGCGCCCGCGCGATCCTGACCGCCGGCCCGTTGTTCGTGACGCTCTATCTGGCCGCCGATCTCTATCGCCGCATACCCGATGCCATTACGGTGGATCTGGGAATCCTCATCATCCTGCCCCTCATATTGCTCTTCGCGTTGATCTTCGGCCCCTTGGTTGCCGCCATCCCGATCATCATCGGGACGACGTCGATGCGCGTCCTGGCATATCATTGTCCCCTTTTTGCCCCCCGCGCCTTCTGGTTGCTCGCCGGTGCCGCCGTCGGCTTCGGCGTGGCTTATGGCTGCGACCTATTGGGGGAATTCCCTGATTTGAGCTTTGCCCTGATCGCAACCAGCGGCCTCAGCGGCTGGCTGGCCTACACGCCGGAATAGTATTTCCGCGCCCCTGTCCTATTGAACCATGCCCCGCTATACTGATTGCATCTCATAACAATATGTCCCACTGGCGTTCGGAAATTACCGAATGTGCGGGAAAAGTGCGAAGTTAAGCGAAATATGTCCAATCACCAGATCCATGTCATCGGCGGCGGTCTCGCCGGTTCGGAAGCCGCCTGGCAGCTCGCCCAGGCCGGTATCAAGGTCCGCCTGTCGGAAATGCGCGGCACCGGAGAGATGACCCCGGCGCACCAGACCGACGGCCTGGCCGAACTGGTCTGCTCCAACAGTTTCCGTTCCGATGATGCGGACAAGAATGCCGTGGGTCTGCTGCATCAGGAAATGCGGCGTCTCGGCTCGCTGATCATGGACCGCGCCGAACCGGCCAAGGTGCCGGCCGGTTCTGCCCTGGCGGTCGACCGCCATGTCTTTTCCGACGGCGTTACCCGCGCACTCGCCGAACATCCCAATGTCGAGATCGTGCGCGAGCGGATCGACACGCTGCCGACGGAGGGCATGACCATCGTCGCCACCGGGCCGCTGACCGCCGCCGCGCTGGCCAGCAGCATCGGCGAAGCCGCCGGCATGGAGCATCTCGCCTTTTTCGACGCGATCGCGCCGGTCATCCATTTCGACAGCATCGACATGGAAGAATGCTGGATGGCCAATCGCTGGGACAAGATCGGCCCCGGCGGTGGCGAGGGCAAGGACTATATCAACTGCCCGATGAACAAGGAGCAGTATCAGGCCTTCGTCCAGGGGCTGCTCGACGGCGAGAAGACCGAGTTCAAGGAATGGGAGTCGAGCACCCCCTATTTCGAGGGCTGCATGCCGATCGAGGTGATGGCCTCGCGCGGGCCGGAAACGCTGCGCCATGGCCCGATGAAGCCGATGGGGCTGGACAATCCCAAGACCGGCCGCTGGCCCTATGCCGTGGTCCAGCTGCGCCAGGACAATGCGTCGGGCACGTTGTGGAACATGGTCGGCTTCCAGACCAAGCTGAAGCATGGCGCCCAGGTCGAGCTGTTCCGCACCATTCCGGGGCTGGAAAAGGCGGAGTTCGCGCGGCTGGGCGGCCTGCACCGCAACACCTTCATCCAGAGCCCGAAGCTGCTCGACCCGACGCTGCGCCTCAAAAGTGCGCCGCATATCCGCTTCGCCGGGCAGATGACCGGGTGCGAGGGCTATGTCGAAAGCGCTGCCATCGGCCTCATCGCCGGGCGTTTCGCCGCGGCCGAGATACTGGGCCAGGACCTGGCGCCGCCGCCCGCCGACACGGCACTGGGCGCGCTGCTCGGCCATGTCACCGGCAATGTCGAGACCGCCGACTATCAGCCGATGAACGTCAATTTCGGCCTGTTCCCGACGCTGGACGACGTCAAGAAGAAGCAGCGCAAGGAAGCCTATACCGCCCGCGCCCGCGCCTCCTTCGGTCGCTGGCTGGGTGAGGTGGTGGAACCGGCCTGATCCATCCGGGACAGGCTCAGCATTTGCAGCGCGGTTTCGCCGCCCGCTTCGGCGCGGTGGTGGCGAACTCGGCCGGGGTCAGCTTGCCGTTCTTGTCGGCATCGGCCCCGGCAAAACGATCCGCGGTGGCCACCGCCCATTCCTCGAACGACAGGAGATTATCCTTGTTCGTATCGAGCTGTTTGAACGCGGCAGTGCGGCTGCCCAGCATCTCGATCCGGCTGATGATGCCGTCGCGATTGCGGTCATAACGGGCAAAGCGCTTTTCCTCGCGGCTCTGCGGACTGGCCTCGCCGGGCATCGGCGGCGGCTCGCCTACCGCGTCGGGATCGCCTTCGGGCAGGGCTTCGTTGGCTGGCGGTGGCGGTGGCGCGAGCAAAGCCTTGGGCGGCGGCTCGTTGGTCGCCCGCCCCTGCCACCAGAACAGGCCGGCCGCGACCAGCAGCAACGCCCCCATGCCACCTGCCAGCAACCGTCTCATCGCCCGCTCCCCCCTTCGTGACGGCAGCGAACCTATCGCGATCGACTAGCGCCCGACAAGCGCGATCCGCATCAGTCGCCAGGCCATGTTCCGCGTCAGCCCGACCGGCGCCCGCTGTCCCCGCTCGACATCATGCCGTGCCAGCAGATAGGCGATGCGCAGCGGCTTCCACGCGCTGGGCCACACCGGATCGCCCACCTGCGGCAACAGGTCGCGGGCCAGACCGATGGCCGCATCCGCCAGTGCCTCGTCGCCGCTATGGGCAGACAGGTCCCACAAGGCCCAGATCTTGCCCGCCGCGATCAGCCAGTCGGGTGCATCGGCCACATCGGCCAGCGCCTGGAACAGCCCGCCGCCGCGCCCGGCGGCATAGTCGCGCAGGCCGGTGAGGTCGATCTCCGGCTCCACCACCAGCACTTCCCAACCGTCGAGCATCGCCGGGATACCGGGCGCGGCCAGCGCACCAATCGCGCGCAGCCAGTCGACCACAGGCTCGCCCTGTCCCTTGACGCCCGCCTCGTCACTGACGACGCCCAGCCACCAGGCGAGGCGCATCTGCCCGATCGCTGGATCGCTGGTGGTTCGCGCAATTTGCGCAAAGCGCTGATCCAGCGCCCAGAGCGCCCGATGCCGCTCGGCAAAGCGCCCTGCATGCCCGGAAAGCAGGCGCGCCAGCGGCGCCAGATCGTCCGTGCGATCCATCATTTCGATCCCGATCTAAAAATGGCTTATCAATCCTTTAACCAGACTTCGCATAGAGACCCTAACCAGTCCCGTTGCATAGCCGACGATGGCCCTGTCCAGATTTCTGGGGGGAAACGGGCGACATGGGTGAATGCGGAACATGGGCAAGCAGATCAAGCGCGCGATGACATTCCTTGGCCGGCTTCGGCGCAACCAGGCGGGCAACACGCTCGCCATGGTGGCCGCAGCGGTCATTCCGCTCGCAGCGCTGATCGGCGGCGGCGTCGACATGAGCCGCGCCTATATGGCCAAGGCCCGTCTGCAGCAAGCCTGTGACGCTGGCGCGCTGGCTGGCCGACGCTCCATGACGACCTCGGCGATGACTTCTACCGACATTGACGAAGCGAAGAAATTCTTCGATTTCAACTTCCCGCAAAAAACCTTTCAGACTGACGAATTTGCACCGAACATCCGCAGCGATCCGAGCCTGACGACAACCGTACTGGTCTCCGCCGACACGCGCATCCCGACCACGATCATGCGGATATTGGGCTTCCAATATCTCAATCTGTCGGTGTCCTGCAGCTCGAAATTCGACATCGGCAATACCGATGTGATGCTGGTGCTGGACACCACCGGTTCGATGAGCAGCAATATCAGCGACGGCAATAACGGAACGACGACACGTATCGCCGCGCTGCGACAGGCCGTGCGCGCCTTCTACGACACGCTTGGCCCCGGCAACACCAATACCGGGCGGGTGCGCTATGGCTTCATGCCCTATGCCAGCAACGTCAATGTCGGACGCCTGTTACCCACGACGGCATTGGTCGGTGGAAACGCTGGCGACACCTGGGGCTATAACAGCCGCCAGATGACCTATTATAATGATACGCCGGCTTCGACCAGCACCTGCTATCGGGGCTACAAGAGCAGCGGAAGCAATAACTGCCGTACAAGTTCAGGGAGTGCCCAGAGCGACTCCAGCAATGTGGACCTCGCCGCCTGCAGATCATGGGCGCAGGCCGCCACCTCGATTAGCGGCAATTATCCCAACACGATCACCAGGGTCACCTATTCCGCCTATTCGTGGGATGGGACCACGCCCTTCCCATCTTCTGGCAACAACAACAAGAAATGTGTTCGCCAGGAAGTGACGACCACGCATACGAGCAATGTGACCGGTGGCACCGGCAATACGTCGCTCGACAAATGGTCCTATAACAAGATCAACCTCACGGTTTCCGACTATGTCCGTGGCACGGCCATTCCAAATCCTGCCTATAATGACGGCACGACGTCGACCTGGGGCGGCTGCATCGAGGAGCCGGATACGATCAACACGATCAATTCTAGCACCTCGTCCAGTTCCGTCCCAACCGGCGCGAACGACCTGAATATCGACCTGATCCCAGATTCCAACGCGACCCGCTGGCGCCCATTCTGGCCGGACGTATCCTGGTATCGCACCTCGACGCCTGCCACTTCGCCCTATTGGAGCAGTTGGGGCGGCGATCAGGCTGCCTGCCCGGCCCCAGCACGACCGCTGGCGGAATATACATCGCGGGATGCGGCGCCCAGCAACGATCCCAGCGCCACATCGTTCAATACCTATGTGAACTCGTTGGAACCCTGGGGTTTCACCAATCACACCACCGGGATGGTCTGGGGTGCCCGTATGATGTCGCCAAACGGGATCTTTGCCGCCAATAACGGCGCAGCCCCCAATGGCTTCACCATTTCGCGACACGTCATCTTCATGACGGACGGTGCGATGACCGCATCGGACGGCAATTATGACGGCTGGGGCATCAACAGGCTGGATGGCCGCATTGCCCCGACCGGCACCAGCACCGATGATCTGGTGACGATCCAGAACAAGCGCTTCTCGATTGCCTGCGAAGCCGCCAAGCGCAGGGGTATCACCATCTGGGTGATCGTCTTCGCCAGCGCGTCCAATGCCACGCTCAATAGTTGCGCCTCCAGCACCGACCATGTCGCCGTGTCCACCAACGCAGCCGCGCTGACCACCCAATTCACCACCATTGCCCAGAATATCGGCGGGCTGAGGCTCTCGCAATGATCGCGCGCCTCCTGCCTGTCCGCAACCTTGCGACTGACAGCCGCGGTGCGACGCTGGTCGAGTTCGGCTTCGTCATAGGGCCGCTCTGCCTGATCATCATGGGCATCGCCGACCTGGGATATCAAAGCTATCTCAACGCCGTCACCAAGGGCGTGCTGGACCAGGCTGCCCGCGCAGCCTCGGTCGGCACGATGACGTCGGCCCAGATCGATACCTATATCAATCAGCGCATGGCCCCCATCGTGTCGAAAAAGGGCAGCGTGGATATCACCAAGACCAGCTATTATAATTTTTCGCGGATCGGGAAGCCCGAGAAGATCCTGACCGATACCGCGCCATTGGGCACCTATAATGCGGGCGACTGTTTCGAAGACAGCAACGGCAACGGCATCTATGACACGAGCGCCGGCGCGACCGGCCTCGGCAGCGCCGACGACGTCGTCTATTATCAGGTCACGGTCACCATGCCGCGTCTATTTCCCATGGCGAAAATCCTTGGCTGGTCAGCGACGCAGACCGCCACATCATCGGTCATTCTTCGCAACCAGCCCTGGTCCAACCAGATCAGCCCGACGAAAGTCTGCACCTGACATGCGCATGCCTTCGCACCCCCTTCTGCGCCGGCTGCGGCAGGATCAATCAGGCCTGGCACTGATCGAGTTCGCCTATTCGCTGCCCGTCCTGCTGGCATTGACGCTAGGCGGGCTGGAAGTCGCCAATCTGGCCATTACCCATATGAAGCTGAGCCAGCTGGCCATGCTGGTCGCGGACAATGCCTCACGCGTGCGTGCCTCGATCGACGAGGCAGATATCAACGAGATATTCAGTGGCGCAGCGCTCTCCGCCAATGGACTCAATTTCGCCGCCAATGGCAAAATCTTCCTGTCGGACCTGGAGCCGAACAGGCAGGATGCGCCCAATACAGGCCAATATATCCGCTGGCAGCGCTGCTATGGCAGCGGCAGTTTTACCTCCACCTATGGCACCACAGGCAATGGCGCATCCGATGCCAGCATGGTCGACGGCATGGGACCGACCAACCGAAAAATCAGCGCCGGTAACGGCACGGCGGTGATGTTCGTCGAAGTCGCCTATAAATATCAGCCGCTCATTTCGAACAGCATCTTCGGCGAGAAGACGATCCGCTACACCAGCGCGTTCAACGTGCGCGAGCGAACCGACCAGGCGATGAAAAATGCCGGCAACCTGTCCACCTCGCAGACGGCAACCTGCTCCTGATAGCCGGCCACCATAGGTCTGATTAAAAAAGGGGCGATCCGATCGGACCGCCCCTTTTTCATTCTTACTTGTAGCAGACTTTCTTGGCCGCTTCGACCACGCGGGCCGCGTCGATCAACGCCAACTTTTCGAGGTTCGCGGCATAAGGCAGCGGCACATCCTCGTTGGTGACGCGCAGGACCGGGGCGTCGAGATCGTCGAAGCCCTTTTCCATCACGACGGCGGCGATTTCCGACGCGATCGAGCAGGTCGGCCAGCCTTCTTCCACCACCACCAGGCGGTTGGTCTTCTTGAGGCTCTCCAGAACCGTCGCGGTGTCGAGCGGACGCAGCGTGCGCAGGTCGATCACTTCCGCATCGATGCCCTCGGCAGCAAGCTGCTCGGCCGCGTCGAGCGCCAGGCCCACACCGATCGAGTAGCTGACCAGGGTAACATCCTTGCCCGGACGCATGATGCGCGCCTTGCCGATCGGCAGGACATAATCGTCGACCTTGGGCACGTCGAAGCTGCGACCATAGAGAAGTTCATTCTCCAGGAACACGACCGGATCGGTCGAGCGGATCGCGGCCTTGAGCAGGCCCTTGGCGTCGGCCGCGTCATAGGGCGCGATGACGATCAGGCCGGGAACCGCGGCGTACCAGGGGCCGTAGTTCTGCGAGTGCTGTGCGCCGACGCGGCTGGCCGCGCCGTTGGGACCACGGAACACGATCGGGCAGCGCATCTGGCCACCGGACATATAGTTGGTCTTGGCAGCCGAGTTGATGATGTGGTCGATCGCCTGCATGGCGAAGTTGAACGTCATGAACTCGATCACCGGACGCAGGCCACCCATGGCCGCGCCCGAACCGATGCCGGCAAAGCCATATTCGGTGATCGGCGTGTCGATGACGCGCTTGGGACCGAATTCGTCGAGCAGGCCCTGGGTCACCTTGTAGGCGCCCTGATATTCGGCGACTTCCTCGCCCATCACGAAGACGCGCGGGTCCGACCGCATTTCCTCGGCCATGGCGTCGCGCAGCGCTTCGCGCACGGTGGTCTTGACGAACTCGGTGCCGGCCGGGAGGTCCGGATCCTGCACGGTCGCCTTGGCTTCCGACGCCAGCTTGGAGGTACCGCTTTCCGCCTTCTTGGGCGCTTCTTCTGCCTTGGGGGCTTCAGCCTTGGGCGCAGGTGCCGGAGCAGCCTCCCCGCCCTCGCCCGCCATCGTCGCGATGACAGTGCCGACCTTCACGCCCTCGGTGCCTTCGGCAATCACGATCTGGCCGATCTTGCCTTCGTCGACGGCTTCGAATTCCATCGTCGCCTTGTCGGTCTCGATCTCGGCGAGAATGTCGCCGGACTTCACTTCATCGCCTTCCTTCACCAGCCACTTGGCCAGCGTGCCCTCTTCCATCGTCGGCGAGAGCGCCGGCATCTTGATTTCGATACCCATTAATATTGCTCCACCAGCACGTCGGTATAGAGTTCATGCATCTCAGGTTCGGGCGAGGTTTCGGCGAAATCGGCCGCTTCGGCGACGATCTTGCGGATATCCTGGTCGATGACCTTGATCTCGTCCTCGCTGACGCCGGCGTCGATCAGATATTTCTTCACGCCCTCGATCGGGTCGCTGTTGTCGCGCACCGCCTGAACCTCGTCACGCGAACGATATTTGGCCGGGTCGGACATGGAGTGACCGCGATAGCGGTAGGTCTTCATTTCGAGCAGGATCGGGCCATTGCCGCCCTGGACCCACTTGAGCGCTTCCTCGGTCGCGCCGCGCACCGCCAGAACGTCCATGCCGTCGACCTGGATGCCGGGGATACGGAAGCTCTCGCCACGGCGATAGAGCTGGTCTTCCGACGAGGCGCGGTTGACGCTGGTGCCCATGGCATATTGATTGTTCTCGATCACGAAGATGATCGGGAGCTTCCACAGTTCGGCCATGTTGAACGATTCGTAGACCTGGCCCTGGTTGGCCGCGCCGTCGCCGAAATAGGCAACGCACACGCCGCCATCGTCGTTATATTTGTGGGCGAAGGCCAGGCCCGCGCCGAGTGACACCTGGGCGCCGACGATGCCGTGGCCGCCATAGAATTTATGCTCGACGCTGAACATGTGCATCGAACCGCCCTTGCCGCGCGAAATGCCGGCTTCGCGGCCGGTCAGTTCGGCCATGATGACCTTGGGATCGATGCCATAAGCGAGCATGTGGCCATGGTCGCGATAACCGGTGATCACGCTGTCCTTGCCGGGCTTCAATGCCGACTGGATGCCGACCGCAACCGCTTCCTGGCCGATATAGAGGTGACAGAAACCGCCGATGAAACCCAGACCATAAAGCTGGCCGGCCTTTTCCTCGAAGCGGCGGATCAGAACCATCTGCCGATAGAATTCCAGCAGCTCTTCCTTGCTGGCCTTGTAGTCGGTGGGCGTTTCGGGGCGCGGACGATTATGGTCCGCACCGGCCGGCACTGCGGCCTTTGCCTTTGCGCTGTCGGCGCGCGGCGTGGTTGGTTTCGCCAAGGCTATTATCCTTTTGCGTGGGTAGGATGGAAGGAAGCCCGATATGCGTCAGAGTTGCATAGATTGCAACGGCGGACCCCACGGAATCCCGGCATAATGAATGTCCCGAGTGCAAAAACGACAATCCATGACAACGCTGTCGAAAACGGGTCGCGAACGACCGGCAACAAAATGTTGCCGCGACAGGATTTTACCAAATAAATGGAAAGCGCACCCTATCGACGCGCGGATCAGTTCAGCGGAACGATCACTTCATCATGGTGAATCACGCCGAGCTGGCGACGGATCAGTTCGTCAGACAGATCGGGATCGACGCGGCGCGGATTGAGCAGGTCCACCCGGTTGCGCAACTCCTGCCGATGCAGCTGGACGATCTTGAGCTCAGCCTTCGCATCGCGCAGTTGGCGCGAATAATCGCCCCAGGCGAGCACGCCATTGGAGCCGAGCACCACATAGCCGGCGAAGAACAGCAGCAACAGCACCGCGATTGCCGGCCCGAGGGCCGACATCAATAGCATGCGGAGCTTCGCGATATGCGCCATGAACTGCTTGAATCACAGGATTCGGCCGGTCGCAAGCAAAAATATGCCCGATGCGACCAGCCGAATCCCTAACCTGAAATTAGCCGTGGATCAGCGGAAGATCGAACGACCGGCATAGACCGCCATGTCGCCCAGTTCCTCTTCGATGCGGATCAGCTGATTATACTTGGCAAGCCGGTCCGAACGGGCGAGCGAGCCGGTCTTGATCTGACCGCAATTGGTGGCGACGGCAAGGTCGGCGATGGTCGAATCCTCGGTCTCGCCCGAACGGTGCGACATGACCGCCGTGTAGCGGGCACGATGCGCCATATCGACGGCGGCGAGCGTTTCCGACAGCGTGCCGATCTGGTTGACCTTCACCAGCAGCGAGTTGGCCAGCCCCTTGCCGATGCCCATCGACAGGCGGGCCGGGTTGGTGACGAACAGATCGTCGCCGACCAACTGGACCTTGTCACCGATCTTGTCGGTCAGCGCCTTCCAGCCCTCGAAATCATCCTCGCTCATGCCGTCTTCGATCGACTTGATCGGATAGTCGGCGGCCAGCGCGGCGAGATAATCGGCCATTTCGACCGGCGAGAGCGACAGGCCTTCGCCCGAAATCTCGTACTTGCCGTTCTTGAAGAATTCGGTCGCGGCACAGTCCAGCGCCAGCACGACATCGTCACCGGGCTTGTAGCCGGCCTTTTCGACCGACAGCATGATGAAGTCGAGCGCATCGCGGGTCGAGGCGATGTTGGGGGCAAAGCCGCCCTCGTCACCGACCGAAGTGGCCAGACCCTTGTCGTGCAGCCCCTTCTTGAGCGTGTGGAAGATTTCCGAACCGATGCGCACGGCGTCGGCGATGCTCTCCGCACCGACCGGCATGATCATGAATTCCTGAAAGTCGATCGGGTTGTCGGCATGCTCGCCGCCGTTGATGATGTTCATCATCGGCACCGGCAGAACATGCGAGGACACGCCGCCGACATAGCGATAGAGCGGCAGGCCGCGCGCGTCGGCAGCTGCCTTGGCAGTGGCAAGCGACACGCCCAGGATCGCGTTGGCGCCCAGACGCGACTTGTTCTCGGTACCGTCGAGCGCGATCATCGCAGCATCGACTTCGCCCTGGTCCTCGGCATCGAGGCCAATGAGTTGCTCGGCAATCTCGTCATTGACGGCGGCGACGGCCTGAAGCACGCCCTTGCCCAGATATTTGCTCTTGTCGCCGTCGCGCTTTTCGACCGCCTCATAGGCACCGGTCGACGCGCCCGACGGCACGGCGGCGCGGCCGAAGCTGCCATCTTCCAGCATCACGTCGACTTCGACGGTCGGATTGCCGCGGCTGTCGAGAATCTGGCGGGCGTGGATATCGAGAATGGCGGTCATGATCGCTCCCTGATCTGGGCCCGGACACGCGCCGGGCGGCCTTTTCGCGGCCCCGCTTAGCCAGCAGCCCCAAACTTGGCAATCCGGGGGACTTGCCATCGGACAAAAAATGCCGATGCTCAAAATAGTAACGGCGCCGGAACTGTAGGCCGCCGCCAAGCATTAGGATCATGACAGCCCGCCCCGCGCGGGACCATGAGGTTGAGCTTTAGGGAGACTTTGGACAATGGCCGACACCCCGGAAACCCCGCCCGTCAAGCGCGTGAAGAAGGCGGTTGCCGCCAAGGCGAAGCCGGCGTCGACCAAGGCCTCCACCCCGGCCGTCAAGGCCGCGCCGGTGAAGAAGGCCGCCACCCGCAAGGCGCCCGCAAAGCCCGGAAACGGGGCCGCCCATGGCTGGTCCGCGCAGATCGCCCCGATCAAGGCGCAAGCCGAAAAGGCCGCCAAGGCCGCGACCGACAAGATCAATTCGGTCGATTGGAAGGCGCATATCGACCCGATCAAGGAGCAGGCCGGCAAGACCGCAAAGTCTGCGGCGAGCAGTGCCAAGGACAAGACCGGTTCGGCCATGCAGAGCCTGTCGAAGCTGATTGCAGACACCGCCGGCACGGTCGATGCGAAGCTCGGCCCGCAATATGGCGATTATGCCCGCCAGGCAGCGGAATCGGTGGCCAGTGCTGCAGATACGCTGGATAGCAAGGACGTGGACCAGTTGATGACCGAGGCGCGTGATTTCGTGCGCAAGAGCCCGGCCGTTGCCATCGGCGCGGCCGCCGTGGTCGGCTTTGTGCTGATGCGCCTTGCCAAAGGATCGTCCGACAGCGACGCCTGACGAACGCAAGACAGGATTATCGTGACGGCTAACCGCAGGCCCCGGTTCACGGGGCGGAGGGGCAATTGACGCAGGAACCAGCGGATACGGTGGCAACGCCGCAGACCGAGGGGAATGAGGAGTCTGTCCGCGCGACATTCGCCCGCCTCTACACCGATGGCCGCGCCTATGCGCAGGCGGAGGTCGAGCGCCAGAAGCTGCGCGCCGGCATTGCTGGCGCCGGCATCCGCAATGCCGCTATCCTGGGGATCGTGGCGTTGATGCTGCTGTTCGCAGCGATCGTGACCCTGTTGATCGGATTGGTGATTGCGCTGTCAGCGACGATCGGGCCGCTCTGGGCAACGCTGGCGGTGTTCGGCGGCGCTGTACTGATCGCCGTCCTGCTGCTGCTGCTGGCCAAGGGACAGATCAGCCATATGTTGAAGACGATCAAGTCATGAGCCGGGAACAGGCCTATCGCGAAGCGACCGAACGCGCGGTGCATCTGCGCAGCAAGGCGGTCCTGAGCCTTGCCGATGCCCAGGCGCGGATCGCACCCGATCGGCTGAAGGCCGATTTCGAGGCGAAGATCACGGCGACTGCGCTCGACGGCGTCGCCTATGTCGGTGCCAAGGTGCGCCAGCGGCCGGTTGCAACCGGCGCGGCGGCAACCGGCATCGTCCTGTTTCTCTTCCGCCGCCCCCTCACGGCACTTTTCGGACGCCTGTTCGTTCGACTGAGGAACCGTAACACGGAAATTTCGGAGATTGATGATGGCTGACATCCGCGCCCAACTGACCCGCGTCCGCGAAGCGGCCAATGACGCCGCCGGCAGCGCAACCGACATGATCAAGGACAGCACCGGCAAGGCGCGCGAAAGCGCCGGCGAACTGATCCAGACCGGCAAGGACAAGGCGAGTGAAGCCTATGGCGACGCGCGCGACCGGGGCCAGCGTGTCGCTGCCCGCGCCAACGAGATCATTCAGGAGCATCCGGTTGCGGCTGTGGCCGGCGCGGTGGCGGCAGGCGCGGTCATCGCCTGGATGTTCCCCAAGAGCCGTAAGGTGATGAAGGCGTTGCCGGGTCTGGCCGCCACCGCCGGCGCCCGCGTGCTGGAGGCGGCCGCCACTGCCCGCACCGCCGCGAGCGAGAATAGCGAGTCGCTGCGCCATAATGCTGGCGAAGCACTGGCGAGTGCGCGGGACAATGCCGGCGAAGTGCTGAGCAAGGCCCGCGAAACGGCCAGCCATGCGCTGTCGAGCGCCAAGGAAAGCGCAAGCGACACCGCTGCAGCGGCCCGTGACGCCGCGGCATCGGCCGATCTTGGCGGCAAGGCATCGAAGCTGGCGGACGAACTGGTCGCGCTCGTTTCCACCCGCGTCGAGGCGCTGGGCGACGCGATCAAGGCGCGATTGCCGAAAAGCTAATCGCGATTGCCGCAAACGCAATCGACACAAAGGCCGCTTTCCTTGGCGGATCGCAGGGACGATGCTAAGGCACCGCGATCAGTCAAAGGAGAACATATAACGCCATGAGCAAGATGCATCTGGTGATGGGCGGCCGCGTAACCAACCCGCAGACGCTGGAATTCCAGGACCTCAGCAAGGTCGACCTGGTTGGCGTCTTCCCTGACTATGCCTCGGCCGAAAAGGCCTGGCGCGGCGCGGCGCAGCGCACCGTCGATGACGCCGAAATGCGCTATGTGATCGTCCATCTGCACCGCCTGCTGGAGCCTGAGCTGCCGGCAGCCTGATGACCCGTTTCGGGCGAGACCGGATCATGCCCCGGTTTCGCCCGAACACATATTATCGAACGATCAATTGATAGCCTGGGGCCGTTTGCGGAACCGCCAGCGCAGCAAGGGCCGGGTCAGGGCTAGCCCTGCCAGGAAGCCGCCAATATGCGCGGCAATCGCGATCTGACCCAGATCGCCCAATCCCCCCGCCGTCGCCACGCCGATCATCAACTGGATCGCGATCCAGGCGGCCGCCAGCCACAGCACCCGCACGAAATTGGCCGACAACGGCCCGATCCGCCGCACCTGTTGCTGGCTGTAAAGCAGCGCATAGGTGGCGATGATCGCGGAAATCGCGCCACTCGCCCCGACCATCGGATTGATCGATTCCGGCGTGATCGCCCATTGGGCGAAGCAGGCGGCATAGGCGCCGGCGACATAGAGGATCAGCGTGCCGGTGCGGCCCAGCACATGTTCGACCTGCCGCCCGCAGAAAAGCAGCATCAGCAGGTTGAAGCCGACATGCAGCCAGCCGGCATGGACGAAGGTGCAACTGAGCGGCGTCAGCCACCACGGCACCGCCGCCATGCCGTCCAGCAAGCCGGGGTTACCAATGCGGGCGGGCATGAACCCGCCCAGCAAGGCCGCATTGTCGATCTGCCCGGTTGCCAGCAGCAACAGGAACAGAACGAACGTGACCAGCGCGATCGCGTTGGTCGTGCGTCCGGCAGGCAGTTTCACGGGATCAGATGAACGCGATCTTGTCGACCAGGTAGAATTTGTCGCCCGACGGGACCGACACTTCCACCTCGTCACCGACCTCGCGGCCGATCAGCGCACGGCCCAGCGGGCTGTTATAGCTGATCATGCCCGCCTTGGCATCCGCCTCGGCCTGGCCCACGATCTGATATTTGACCGGCTTGTCGTCCTCGTCCAGCAGGGTCACGGTCGCGCCGAACACGATCTTGTTACCCGACAGGGTGGTCGGATCGATGATCTGGGCGCGCGACAGCTTGTCTTCCAGGTCGGAAATCGTTGCCTCGACCTGCCCCTGCCGTTCCTTGGCGGCGTGATATTCGGCATTTTCCGACAGGTCGCCGTGGGCACGAGCTTCCTCGATGGCGTCCACGATCAGAGGGCGCTCGGCCTTCAGCTCGCGGAGCTGCGCATTGAGCTTGTCATAGCCCACCTGCAGCATCGGCATCTTCTCGACGGTCGCCATTATTGCAAATCCTTCGTCAAAACTTCCCTTTGGCGGCGCCGAACGTGGCGCCACCCGCAGCATGCTTCCTGGTGAAGGGGATCAGGCGTGCGACCCAGGATAATAGGACTGGAGCGAGCGCACTTCAAGGGCGCGGTCCCGCAAAGCCTCGATTGCGTCCGCCGCAGCGACGCTGGCGGTCGCGGTGGTGAAACTTGCAATCTTTGCGCGTAGAGCACTGGTGCGGATCGCCTTGCTGTCCTTTAGGGACTGCCAGCCTTCGGTGGTGTTGAAGATCAGTTGCACGTCGCCATCGGTGATCCGGTCGACGATGTGCGGGCGGCCTTCGGCCACCTTGTTCACATGCTCGACGGCGATCCCCTGCCCTTCCAGATAGGTGGCGGTGCCGCCGGTGGCGATGATGGTGAAGCCCATGCCCGCCAGCTTCTGCACCGCCGGCAGGATCACCGGCTTGTCGCTGTCCTTGACCGAGACGAAGACGGTGCCGCTGGTCGGCAGCACGGTACCCGCACCCAGCTGCGCCTTGGCAAAGGCGGTGGCGAAATTGCTGTCGATGCCCATGACTTCGCCGGTGCTCTTCATTTCCGGCGAGAGCACGGGGTCGACGCCGGGGAAGCGGTTGAACGGGAAGACGGCTTCCTTGACCGCGACATGGTCGATCGCGTTGCGATCGATCTTGGGCAGATCCTTGATCTTCTCACCGGCCATGACGCGCGAGGCGATCTTGGCGATCGGGGTGCCGATCGCCTTGGCGACGAAGGGCACGGTCCGGCTGGCGCGCGGATTGACCTCGATCAGATAGACGATGCCGTCCTTGACCGCGAACTGGATGTTCATCAGGCCACGGACCAACAGGGCACGGGCCAGCACTTCGGTCTGACGCTCGATCTCGGCAATCACCTCGTCCGACAGGCTGTAGGGCGGCAGCGAGCAGGCGGAGTCACCGGAGTGAACGCCGGCTTCCTCGATATGCTGCAGCACGCCGGCGACGACCACATCGTCGCCGTCACACAGCGCGTCCACGTCCACCTCGACCGCATCACGCAGATACTGGTCGATCAGCACCGGGGAGTCGCCCGACACCTGCACGGCGGTAGTGATATATTCTTCGAGCTGGGCCTGGCCGTCGACAATTTCCATGGCGCGACCGCCAAGGACGTAGGACGGACGCATCAGCACCGGATAGCCGATACGATTGGCGACCGCGATCGCCTCCTCGCGGCTGCGGGCAATGCCGTTGGCCGGCTGGCGCAGCTTCAGCTTGTCGATCAGCGCGGCGAAACGCTCGCGATCCTCGGCCAGGTCGATCGCGTCCGGACTGGTGCCCAGGATCGGGATGCCGGCATCCTCCAGCGCCTGTGCGAGCTTGAGCGGCGTCTGGCCGCCAAACTGCACCAACACGCCCGCCAGCGTCCCCTTCGACATTTCTACTGCCAAGATTTCCAGCACGTCTTCGGCCGTCAGCGGCTCGAAATAGAGGCGGTCGGACGTGTCATAGTCGGTCGACACGGTTTCCGGGTTGCAGTTGACCATGATCGTCTCATAGCCGGCTTCGCTCAGCGCAAAGCAGGCATGGACGCAGCAATAGTCGAACTCGATGCCCTGGCCGATGCGGTTGGGACCACCGCCCAGGATGACGACCTTCTTGCGGTCGCTGGGCTGCGCCTCATTCTCCGGCTCGCCGAATATCGGGGCTTCATAGGTCGAATACATGTAGGGCGTCTTCGCCTCGAACTCGGCGGCGCAGGTGTCGATGCGCTTGAACACCGGACGCACGCCCAGCTTGTGGCGCAGACTACGCACTTCATCCTCGGTCACGCCGCCGGTCATGGCAACGACGGCATCGTGGATCAGGCCGCTGCCGCGGGCGACGCCGCGCTCATTGCCGCGCAGATTGGCGGACTTGAGCGCCAGCCAGGCGAGACGCTTGTCGGAAAAGCCCATGGCCTTGAGGCGGCGCATGCCGTCCGCATCGCGCGGCAGGCCGTGTTCCAGCACCTCATTCTCCGCCTCGACGATTTCCTTGAGGCGCTCCAGGAACCAGGGATCGAACTTGGCGATATTGTGGATTTCCGCGACGGTCAGACCTTCACGAAGGGCTTGCGCAGCGACCAGCAAACGATCGGGCGTCGGCTGTGCCAGGGCGGCGATGATGTCGTCCTTGGGCGCGCCGACCAGATGATCGACCTGGTTGAAGCCCGACAGGCCGGTTTCCAGACCACGCAGCGCCTTCTGCATCGATTCATGGATGTTGCGGCCGATCGCCATGACTTCGCCAACCGACTTCATGGCGGTGCCCAGCAGCGGCTCGGCGCCCTTGAACTTTTCAAAGGCGAAGCGCGGGATCTTGGTCACGACATAGTCGATGGTCGGCTCGAACGAGGCCGGGGTCGCACCGGTAATGTCATTCTCGATCTCGTCGAGCGTGTAGCCGACGGCCAGCTTCGCCGCGACCTTGGCGATCGGGAAGCCGGTCGCCTTCGACGCCAGCGCCGAGGAGCGCGACACGCGCGGGTTCATCTCGATGACGACCAGACGGCCATCCTTGGGATTGACCGCGAACTGGACGTTGGACCCGCCGGTTTCGACGCCGATCTCGCGCAGCACCGCCAGGCTGGCGTTGCGCATGATCTGATACTCCTTGTCGGTCAGCGTCAGCGCCGGCGCGACGGTGATGGAGTCGCCGGTGTGGACACCCATCGGATCGACATTCTCGATCGAGCAGATGATGATGGAATTGTCGTTGCGATCGCGCACGACTTCCATCTCATATTCCTTCCAGCCGAGGAGCGATTCCTCGATCAGGACTTCGGTGGTCGGCGAAGCATCCAGGCCGCCGCGGACGATGTTCATGAACTCGTCGCGATTATAGGCGATGCCGCCGCCGGTGCCGCCCATGGTGAAGCTGGGACGGATGATCGAGGGAAGGCCGGTGAACTCCAGCGCTTCCATCGCCTCTTCCATGGTGTGGGCGATGCGCGAGCGGGCCGATTCCAGGCCGATCTTGTCCATGGCGTCGCGGAACTTGATCCGATCCTCCGCCTTGTCGATCGCCTCGGCGTCGGCGCCGATCATCTGGACGCCGTATTTCTCCAGCGTGCCGTCGTTGAACAGCGCCAGCGCCGTGTTGAGCGCGGTCTGGCCGCCCATCGTCGGCAGCACCGCATCGGGCCGCTCCTTTTCGATGATCTTCGCCACGATTTCGGGCGTGATCGGCTCGACATAGGTCGCGTCGGCAAATTCCGGGTCGGTCATGATGGTGGCCGGGTTGGAATTCACCAGGATGATGCGATAGCCCTCTTCCTTCAGCGCCTTGACCGCCTGCGTGCCCGAATAATCGAACTCGCACGCCTGGCCGATGATGATCGGACCAGCGCCGATGATGAGGATGGAGGAGATGTCGGTGCGTTTGGGCATCTTATTTCTTCTTACCAAAAATCTTGGGGAAAAAGCCGATTGGCTTCGATGGTTCGGGCGCTGGAGGTTGACGCATCATTGCAGCCTCCCAGCCATCATATTCAACGCCGTAGCTGTCACAGAGGTCGCACAGCGCTGCCAGAGTCGTAGTTCGCCATTCTTCGCCGATGGCTTCATGTCGCTCGGCGATAATACCATCTGCATTGACTGTCGGCTTTACCGCGTAACCTAGTTCACGGAGCGAAGCGCCTAACGCTTCGAAGTTTCCGCCGTCCATAAAATGAAGGACATGACGGGCATCGCCGAAATCTTCGCCTCGATCAGCGAAGACGTTCAAGGTTTCCTTCGCCAGTTCGATCTGATCGCGGTTTGCCATCAATGCACGCCCCCCGCCTGCGCCTCGCAGCCCCAACCGTCATATTCGACGCCGCAGAGGATTTCGATCTGGAGGCATTTCTTGGTCAGCGCGCGGATCGAGGCTTCGTCGACCGGCTGCACGCATTCCAGGAACAGGAACAGGTCGCCTTCCTCATCCTCCTCCCGGTCCAGTTCGACGAAGCCGAACTGGCTGGCGATGGTGAGGACACGCTCGAAATCCTTCTCGCTGCCCCGGAAGCTGACGTCCACGGGCCGCGCGAGACGCGCGACGTCGCCATTGCGCTTCAGGTTGGCGAGAACCTCACGGTCCGCCTCCCACTCTGCGGCAAGGCGCGCTTCGTCAACCGGGGGCAGGTTCTGGCTCACGCCGCGACCGCGCCCTTGAGGCCATCGACGAACTTCTTGAACAGGTAGAAGCTGTCCTGCGGGCCGGGCGAGGCTTCGGGGTGATACTGGACCGAAAAGGCATTCTTGTCGGTCAGTTCGATGCCGCAATTGCTGCCGTCGAACAGCGAGACATGGGTCGAGCGCGCATTGGCCGGCAGCGTGTCGACATCGACGGCGAAGCCATGGTTCATGCTGGTGATCTCGACCAGGCCGTCCGACAGGCGCTTGACCGGATGGTTGGCGCCGCGATGACCCTGATGCATCTTGATCGTCTTCGCGCCGACGGCGAGGCCAAGCAGCTGGTGGCCCAGGCAGATGCCGAAGACGGGGATGTCGGCGGCCAGTACCTGCTGGATCACCGGCACGGCATATTCGCCGGTCGCGGCCGGATCGCCCGGACCGTTCGACAGGAACACGCCGTCGGGATTGAGCGCCTTGACCTGATCGAAGGTCGCGGTGGCGGGCAGCACGGTGACGCGCGCGCCGGCCTTCACCAGATTGCGGAAGATGTTGTTCTTCGCGCCATAATCGATGGCGACGACATGGGGGCGTTCCTCGCCCGCTTCATTGAGGCCATAGCCATGGCCGATGGTCCAGATGCCATCCTTCCACAGGCGGCTTTCCTTGCCCGTGACTTCGATGGCGAGGTCCATGCCTTCAAGGCCGGGCCAGGCGGCCGCCTTGGCAGCGAGCGCGGCGATGTCGAAATTGCCATCCGGATCATGGGCGATGACGACGTTGGGCGCGCCCTTCTCACGGATCATGCGAGTCAGTGCGCGGGTATCGACACCGGCGAGGCCGATGCGGCCGTTGTCCTTCATCCACTGGTCGAACGGTTCGACATTGCGGAAATTGCTGGGCGCGGTGACGTCCTGGCGCACGATGCAGCCGAGCGCATAGGGGCTGTCGGCTTCGACGTCGTCGAGATTGGTGCCGACATTGCCGATATGCGGGAAGGTGAAGGTGATGATCTGCCCGGCATAGGAGGGATCGGTCATGATCTCCTGATAGCCGGTGATCGAGGTATTGAAGCAGAGTTCGCCGACCGCGTCACCGACCGCGCCGAAGCCGCGACCGAAGACGGCGGAGCCATCGGCAAAAACCAATACCCCTGTCGCTCCTTTGGGCACAATGAGGGTCTTGGCGTCAGCCATGGTCTGCGGTCCTTTATGCTTTTGCGGGAACCCGTCTGGTGCGGGTTAAACGGCCGGTCACCTATTCCCGCAACGCGTGAAGGTCAACGTCTGTTAAAAATCTCTTTTCGCATTATATCTACTCCTTTCCCGAGAAACAGGATTAATTCGCCCATGATTCGCGACACCATCAAGAGCGCCCAAGTGGAGTCCATGAAGGCCGGCGACAAGGATCGCCTGGCCGCCGTGCGCCTGATCCTGGCCAAGCTCAAGGATCGCGACATCGAACTGCGCACCGCCAGCAATGTGCCCGACGACGACACGGTCGTGGTCGAGGTGCTGCAGAAGATGGTGAAGCAGCGCCGCGAATCGATCGACATGTTCAAGAGCGGTGGCCGCGACGAACTGGCGGCCAAGGAACAGGCCGAGCTGGACGTGATCGAAACCTTCCTGCCTGCGCAGCTGAGCGAGGACGAGACCCGCGCCGCGATCGAGGGCATCAAGGCCGAGATCGGCGCGGAAAGCGTCAAGGACATGGGCAAGGTGATGGCCGTGCTCAAGGAACGCCATGGCGCGGTGATCGACATGAGCAAGGCGAGCGGGCTGGTGAAGGCGGCGCTGAGCTGAGTTAGCACCGGGCTGACACGCGCATGCGATACTGACATAATAGCCCCTCCCTTCCAAGGGAGGGGTTGGGGTGGGTGATGGCGCTGCGCATCAATGCGAGACTCGGTCAATTTGCGCGCAAGATGCGGTGCGAGCCCACGGAATATGAACGCCGCCTTTGGGGCGCCCTACGCGGTTCCCAGCTGGACGGCTTCAAATTCCGCCGACAAGCCGTGATCGAACCCTATATCTGCGACTTTCTCTGCCCCCTCCTCGGCCTCATCATAGAAGTCGATGATGATAGCCATGATGCTATCAAGGATCGAGATAGAGACTTTGACCTTGCACATCAGGGCTATCTGGTTTTGCGCTTCTCCAACATCGACATTCGGGATAATCTGGAAGGCGTGCTGAGCGTCATTCTGGATCGTGCCCGCGCCATGCCGGAAAGGCAGAAGATCACCCACCCCAACCCCTCCCTTGGAAGGGAGGGGCTTTAATTAGATGACCCTCACGCCCCAATGGCTGGACGAGCTGCGCGCGCGGACGTCGCTTTCGACGTTGATCGGCAAGACCGTGAAGGTGCAGAAGGCGGGCCGCGAGTATAAGGCCTGCTGCCCCTTCCATAACGAGAAGACGCCCAGCTTCACGATCAACGACGAGAAGGGCTTTTATCACTGCTTCGGCTGCGGCGCGCATGGCGATGCGATCCGCTGGATGACCGACCAGCGCGGCCTGCCCTTCATGGAGGCCGTGAAGGAACTGGCGGCAACCGCCGGCATGGAAGTGCCCGCCGCCGATCCGCGCGCGGCCAAGCGCGCCGAGCAGGCCAAGGGACTGCATGACGCGATGGGCGCCGCGCAGAGCTTCTTCGAGGACCAGCTTGGCAGCATCGACGGCGGCGACGCCCGCGCCTATCTCGCCAAGCGCGGCATCAGCGACGCGACCCGGCGCACGTTTGGCTTTGGCTATTCGCCGGATTCGCGCGGGAAGCTGAAAGGCGCGCTCAAGGAATTTGGCGAGCCGATGCTGGTCGAGGCCGGCTTGCTCATCGACCCTGACGGCGAACGTGAAACATATGACCGGTTCCGCGGTCGCCTGATGCTGCCGATCCGCGATATTCGCGGACGGGTGATCGCCTTTGGCGGTCGGATCATCGGCCAAGGCGAACCCAAATATCTGAACTCGCCCGACACCCCGCTCTTCGACAAGGGGCGCACCCTCTACAATATCGACCGCGCCTCCCCCGCCAGCCGGCAGAGCGGCCGGGTGATCGTGGTCGAGGGCTATATGGACGTGATCGCGCTCGCCCAGGCCGGTTTCGGTGATGCGGTCGCGCCGCTCGGCACGGCGCTGACCGAGCATCAGATCGAGCGGCTGTGGAAGATGGTCGAGGTGCCGATATTGTGCTTCGACGGCGATGCGGCCGGGCAGAAGGCAGCGATCCGCGCGGCGACCCGCGCCCTCCCCCTGCTGCGCCCCGGCCATAGCCTGGCCTTCGCCACTCTGCCCGCCGGGCAAGACCCCGACGACCTGCTCCGCACCGAGGGGCCGCGCGCGATGGACGCCGTGTTGGCGGGCGCCCAGCCATTGGTCGATCGCCTGTGGGAGCATGAGCAGAAGGTCGGCCCGCTCGACACGCCCGAGCAGAAGGCGGCGCTCAAGCAGCGGCTGGCCGCCCATAGCGACTCGATCCAGCATCCCGATGTCCGCGCGCTCTATGCCCAGGCATTCCGGGAGCGCTATGACGCACTCTTCTTTGCCCGGCCGGATCGGTTTGGCGGCGGCCAGCGTGCCCCGCGCGGCTCCGGTGGCGGTGGCAGCCGCGCCGGCTGGCAGCGCGACAAGAAGGGCAATTGGAAGCCCCCCGTCCCGCCCGCCGGCAACGAGGCGCGGGAGATCGGCGCGAGCGGCATGGAACATCGGCTGCTGCGGGCGATATTGGCCAGCCTGCTGCGCGATCCGGAGCAGATTGTCCTGCACCGCGAGACGCTGTCAGGCCTGCGAATCGGTGATCCCGCGCTGGCGCGATTGCTGGATGCGATGATCGCCGCATCCTTCCGCAAAGAAACAGTTGAAACGCAGGCCCTCCTTACCATATTGGGGCAAGGTGACTTGTATAATATGGCTAAGGGGATGCTCCGGGCCGATACGTTCACATTCACCCCACATAGGATGACAACCGACCCCAGTCGCGTGCAACGCGACCTGGACGAGGCCATCCGGGTGATGGCGCAAGGACCGGAGCTGGAAACGGCGCTGGCGGAGGCTACTAGACGGTTCGAGAGCGACTTCAGCGAAGAGAATTTCGCTGAACAGCAGCGCGTCCGCGCGCTGAAAGCCGATCACGACAGCCGCCTGGCGGAACTGGCGCAGTCCGAAGACATTGTTTGATTGAGGCTCGTTCCTGTCGGGACGACGGAGTTAAGGCGAATAGATGGCGACCAAGGCGAACAGCAAGAATGGCGGGATGGGCGATGGCGAGGATGGCGATGCCCCCCTGCTCGACCTCAACGAAGCGTCCGTCAAGAAGCTGATCGCCCGCGCGAAGAAGCGCGGCTACATCACCTATGACGAACTGAACGATGCCCTGCCGCAGGACCAGATGTCCTCCGAGCAGATCGAGGACATCATGTCGGCGCTCAACGAGATGGGCGTCAACATCGTCGAGAATGAAGAGGCGAGCGAAGACGGCGACGAGCAGCGCGAGCGCGAGGAAGCCGACGACGCCGACGATGATTCGAGCGACGATGACGGCCCCAAGCTCGTCACCGAGAAAAAGAAGGAAACGGTCGATCGCACCGACGATCCCGTGCGCATGTATCTGCGCGAAATGGGCGCCGTCGAACTGCTCAGCCGCGAGGGCGAAATCGCCATCGCCAAGCGCATCGAGGCCGGCCGCGACACGATGATCCTGGGTCTGTGCGAAAGCCCGACCACCTTCAACGCGATCATCGAATGGTCGACCGCGCTCAACAATGGCGAGATGCAGCTGCGCGAGATCCTCGATCTCGACGCCATGCTGTCCAAGGATCCTGCTCCTGAAAATATGGAGGAAGGCGCCGAGGATGATGATGGCGAGATCAGCGAGAAGACCGCTGGCCCCAGCTTCAAGGAAGAGGAAGAGCCGGAGGAGGAATCCGCCGACGGCGACGAGGACGAGGATGGTGCGCCCCGCGCCCGTCGCGAGGAGGACGAGGAAGAGGACAACACCCTGTCCCTCGCCCAGATGGAAGAGACTTTGAAGCCGATGGCGCTAGAGAAGTTTGCGACCATCACCGAAATCTTCCGCGCCTTCTCCAAGGCCCAGGAATCGCGCATGGTCGCCATGGCGAACGGCGAGAGCCTGAGCCAGAAGGCCGAGGACAGCTATCATGAGCTGCGCGAGCAGCTGACCGCCGAGGTCGAGAGCGTCCAGTTCCACCAGCAGAAGATCGAATATCTGGTCGACCAGCTCTATGCCTATAACCGGCGCCTGACCGCGCTGGGTGGTCAGATGCTGCGTCTGGCCGAGCGCCACAAGGTCAGCCGCAAGGACTTCCTCGAGCGCTATATGGGCCATGAACTGGACGATGCCTGGCTGGAAAAGGTGCAGGGCCTCGACAAGAAATGGGCCGCCTTTGCCGCTGCCGAAGGCCGCGCGGTCGAGCGCATCCGCAACGAAGTGAGCGAGATCGCCCAGGCGACCGGCATGTCGCTCAGCGAATTCCGCCGCATCGTGAACATGGTGCAGAAGGGCGAGCGTGAGGCGCGCATCGCCAAGAAGGAAATGGTCGAGGCGAACCTGCGCCTCGTCATCTCCATCGCGAAGAAGTACACGAACCGCGGTCTGCAGTTCCTGGACCTTATCCAGGAAGGCAATATCGGCCTGATGAAGGCAGTCGATAAGTTCGAATATCGCCGCGGCTACAAGTTCAGCACCTATGCGACCTGGTGGATCCGTCAGGCGATCACCCGTTCGATCGCGGATCAGGCGCGGACCATCCGTATCCCGGTCCACATGATCGAAACGATCAACAAGCTGGTCCGTACCAGCCGCCAGTTCCTGCACGAGCAGGGCCGTGAGCCCACGCCGGAGGAAATGGCCGAGCGCCTGTCGATGCCGCTCGAAAAGGTGCGCAAGGTGATGAAGATCGCCAAGGAGCCGATCTCGCTCGAAACGCCGATCGGCGACGAGGAAGACAGCCATCTGGGCGACTTCATCGAGGACAAGAATGCGATCATCCCGGTGGATGCCGCGATCCAGGCGAACCTCAAGGAAACGGTTACCCGCGTCCTTGCCAGCCTGACCCCGCGCGAGGAACGCGTACTGCGCATGCGCTTCGGCATCGGCATGAACACCGACCATACGCTGGAGGAAGTGGGCCAGCAGTTCAGCGTGACCCGCGAGCGTATCCGCCAGATCGAGGCGAAGGCGCTGCGCAAGCTGAAGCACCCCAGCCGCAGCCGCAAGATGCGCAGCTTCCTGGACCAGTAAATCCGGTCAGATTATCGCTTCAAACAAGGGCCCGGCCGGACATTCCAGCCGGGCCTTTTGTTTTTCAAGACGATAGCATCATTTGTTAACCATAACGGCCTAGACCATTGGTGCCACATTTGCGACCAGCCGAAGCGACAAGTTTAACCCGGCGTTTACGCACCATGCCCTAAATTATACCCAGCGGCGCCCCTTACGCCGTTGCCACAGGGAAATTTCTATGAGCGAAGTGACGGCGCTGCGCCGGGGCGACGATATTGCGCAAATCCTGGACATGTTGGTTCGGGCCGATGGCAGCTATAGCCACAGCTATCTGGCCCAGGCGAGCCAGGATGCCCGCTCGCGCGATGGCCTTGGCCTGCCCGACCTTGCCGATGCCGCTTATTATCTCTGCCTGCTCCATGGTCGCCATCCCGGCGTGATCGACCATGCCGCCACCCGCTCGGTCGACAATGCCGCGCGCCGCTGGCTGATCGAGGCCGCCGACGCCTTTGCGCGGGAGCGCGCCTATCTGACCCAGGTCACCGTGGCTGCTGGCCCCGCCCCCAGCACGGCGGGCCAGAGCAGTTGCGAAACCATCGTCAGTCAGCAGCGCCATGCGCTCGACATGCTGGCCCAGTCCGACCGGCGCGGTTGCGCCATGGGCGCAGCGATCGCGCTGGTGCTGGACTGGCGCGCCGTGCGCAAGCTGCTGGACATTGCCGCGCTTCGTGCGGGCATCGAACCGGTTCCCTGCTCTTTGCCCGATCATCGGGCAACGCTGGACGTGGCGCGCGCCATTGGTGGCGATCCGGCCGTTGATCGCGCGATCCAGTTCGGCATGCGCCAGCTGCTGGCCCAGCATCGCGGTCTGTGGGATGTGCTGGAGGCGCGCGCCGCCATCCGCCGGCAACAGCAGGACTGATCCATCGCCCCACCGCTTGCCGCAACGCACAAACGCGTTGCGCCCCAATCCCGCTTTGCCTAGTCCGGTCCTCCAGCAATGATGGAGCGGAAGAGAGCCATGCGCTTTGAGGGCACCCAGGATTATGTCGCCACCGACGATCTGAAGGTCGCGGTCAATGCCGCGGTGCTGCTGCGCCGGCCGCTGCTGGTGAAGGGCGAACCGGGCACCGGCAAGACCGTGCTGGCCCAGGAAATCGCCAAGGCCATTAACGCCCCCCTCATCGAATGGAACGTCAAGTCGACGACCAAGGCGCATCAGGGCCTGTATGAATATGATGCGGTTGCCCGCCTGCGTGACGGCCAGCTGGGTGACGAGCGGGTCCACGACATCGCCAACTATATCCGCAAGGGCAAGCTATGGGAGGCCTTCACCTCCCCCACCCTGCCCGTCCTGCTGATCGACGAGATCGACAAGGCCGATATCGAATTTCCCAACGACCTGTTGCAGGAACTCGATCGCATGGCCTTCCATGTCTATGAGACCGGCGAGACGGTCGCGGCCAAGGAACGGCCGGTCGTCATCATCACCTCGAACAACGAGAAGGAATTGCCCGACGCCTTCCTGCGTCGCTGTTTCTTCCACTATATCAAGTTCCCGGATCGCGAGACGATGCAGGCGATCGTCGATGTCCATTTCCCCGGCATCCAGAAGATGCTGGTCAGCCGGGCAATGGACATTTTTTACGACATTCGCGAGGTGCCCGGTCTCAAGAAGAAGCCCAGCACCAGTGAATTGCTCGACTGGCTGAAGCTGCTGCTGAACGAGGATATGCCGCTCGACGTGCTGCAGAATGCCGACCCGACCAAGGCGATCCCGCCGCTGCACGGCGCGCTGCTCAAGAATGAGCAGGACATCATGATGTTCGAGCGCCTGGCCTTCATGGCGCGGCGCCAGGGGCGCTGAGGCCGCCGGCCAGCCTGGCCGAATCGCGCTCCTGACATTGGGCGAACCCGGCCTGGTCGTGGCCGAAGGCGTCATCCCCACCGATGCTGCGCCGCAATGGACCTGTCACGGCCCGCAATTGTCGCGATTTCCGGGGCAAATGGCCCCGCCGGCGTGAAGGCGGCTTGCGCCCCTGCGGAATCCGTGATTTTCTGATCCTCTGTCATTCAAGGCCGCGCCAAGACGGTCTGGATCGAGAGAGAGGATGCCAATGCCCCGACGTGCGTTGTTCCTATGTTCGATGGCCCTCTGCCTGGCTCTGCCCTCGCTGGCGCAGGCTGCGGACGATATCGAGGCATGGACGCCCAGTGATACTGCCATACGTGCCACCGCCGCCGGCATCAGCCTGCCGCAGACGGTCGCCAGCCTGTCGTTGACCAAGAGCGGCGAAGTATCGAACGGCGGCAAGGGCATCGACAATTACGCCCAATATATTTCGCAGGATGGCGCCATCCAGGCGACCCTCTATGTCTATCTGCCCACCTATGCCGACGCTTCACTCGCCGCTTACATGACCGACAAGGCGGTTATGGAGCGGTTCGGCGGCAAGACCCATCGCACCGCTTATGACAGCGTCGCCGCCGGCGGCCGCGCGGGCACGGCGATCCGCGCCGTCTATGACGATGCCGCCGATGGCGCGCTGACGACGGCGGCCGCCTTCGCCCATGCCGGGCGCTGGATGGTGAAGCTGCGCGTCACCGGGCCGACCGAACGCCGCGCCGAAGTGCTGGCCGGGTTGGACGGCATGCTGGCCGGCCTGAAATTCGACGATGCGACAAGCCTTCACGCGACCAGCCCGGCCAGCTTCGGTGCCTGCCCGACCGGCGATGGCAGCGACGCCCGCCTGACCAAGGCCGTGCCCAGCGGCACCGCCGGCCAGCCCGTGCCGCAGGAGGTCCGCATCCCGCGCGAGGGCAAGGATAATCTGTGCATTCGCGGCACCGTCCAGACCGCACAGGGCAGCTATGACATGCTGCAGCAGACGGGGCGCAGCGATGGCGCGATCATCGTGCCGGTCGACGATAGCGGCACTGTCCTCGCCTTCGATCCCGCCACCCGCGACCTTGGCTATCAACTGTCGATCCATATGGTCGGCCAGACCGACCTTTACGGCGTCTATGACAAGGTGCCGAGCGGCCGCCAGATCGCCGCGATCCTGGACGGCAAGGATCCCCAGACCGCCCAGGCCGAAGCCACGGCACTTTATGCCGCCAATGGCGAGGTTACGATCAGCCAGGGCGCGCGCAAGCCCAACTGAGGCGGTTTTAGAAAATCCTGGGCGCTCCGGACATTATCCGGAGCGCCCTTTCGCTTCCGATCAGCGGCCGGGGCACACGCCGACGCGTTCCCCCGACAATTCGGTCTTCAGGCTGCCGAAGAAGCGCGGCTTCTCGGGGCCCTTGCCGCGCGGCCCCCGTCCGCCAACAGTCTTGTGTTCGGCAGATGCCTCCAGCGCATCGCCCGTGACCGTTCCGTTCATCCTGCCATAGGAAAAGCCGCCATGCGCACGGCCGCAATATAGTCGCCCCTCGAATTTTCGCCCTGACACAGTGACCCGCCATTGGCGGCATCCATGCGGGCCACCGGCCCCAGCCGGCAGAGGTGGCCCCTCCACGGCATAGCGGATCGCCAGATCATCGCGGCGATCGGGGATGCACGCCTCCCACTGGCGGGTGCCGGGAGGATGATGTCCGGATATGCTGCTTACATAGGTCCCGATCTCGGTAAAGCGCCACAGGCCAGGATTGATGGCATGGCGCGCGCCGGTGACGATGATCGCGTCGGATTTTTCGGCTTCGTCCGCTTGTGCATCCTGCCCGGCAGGGGCGGTTTCAAGTGCGGCCTCGCTTACCAGTGCAGGCAGGGTACCCCGATGATTGGCGAGATCATCGATCCGGGCATTGACACATTGCTTGGCCTCTTCGCGCCTTGTCTTCCCGTCGAGCAGGCATTGCTGCAGCAACATGCAGATCGCCCGGTCGGCGGCCGGCGTGCCGGTCGTCCCGTCGAGATTGCAGGCCTTGAGCCAGGGGCCACGAAGCGCATATTCGATGTTGATGATCTTCATCCGGGCGGCGATCACGACGATCTCGTCCTGGGCCTGCTGGGGCGTATCGGTCCCCAGCGCCGCGCCCGACGCGCCGAGCAGCGCCAAAGCCACACCCCGCGTCCATCGCCGTCCCGCCATCGGCAGCCTCTCCTCATTTTTTGTCGTTCCGTCAGCTTAACGATCATGCGCGCGCTGCAAAGCCCTTTCGTCGGGGCCGGAATGATTGGCGTCCGGGCCATGGCGCGCTAGACATCGGGACATGAACGACCCCACGGGCGCGACCCGCTTTGCGCGGATACGCGCCCATCTGGAATCGGTCCGCGTCGCGGCGGGGCCGCGCGCCTGGGCCTATGAGTTCCTGCTGTTCGGCTTCAAACAGGGCTGGGCCTGCCTGTTCGGCGGACTGATGCTGGCGCTGCTGCTCGCGACCCATCTTTTCTATCCCGCCGGCGCGCCGCTGCATCGCTATGATTTCCTGACCCTGGCCGCAGTCGCGATCCAGATCGCGATGCTGGCCCTGCGGCTGGAAAGTCCGCGCGAGGCACTGGTGATCTGCGCCTTCCACCTGATCGGCACGATCATGGAATTGTTCAAGACCCATGCGGGAAGCTGGGTCTATCCGGAGGCCAGCCTGCTCCATATCGGCGCCGTTCCGCTCTTTTCCGGCTTCATGTATGCCGCCGTCGGCAGCTATATCGCGCGGGTCTGGCGCATCTTCGACTTCGGGTTCAGCCGCTATCCGCCGGTCTGGGCGACGGTGCTGCTGGCGAGCGCCATCTATGTCAATTTCTTCGCCCATCACTGGCTGCCCGATGTGCGGATCGCCCTGTTCGCCGCCGCCATCCTGCTGTTTGGGCGAACCTGGATCTGGTTCACGCCCTGGCGGGAAGCACGGCGGATGCCGCTGCTGCTCGGCTTCTTCCTGGTCGCGCTATTCATCTGGCTGGCGGAGAATATCGGCACCTTCTCCAATGCCTGGACCTACCCCAGCCAGCGCCATGGCTGGGAGATGGTCAGCCTGATGAAACTGGGCGCCTGGTATCTGCTGATGATCATCTCCTTCGTGCTGGTCTCGCTGATCCACGGCATAAGGCGGGTGGATCAGATCAGATAGCCGACCTCATACAGGCCCCAGCGGCGGCCGGCGAAGCGCAGCGGCACGAACACGCTGCGCAGTGCCCGGTAGCGCCCCTCTCCCAGATTCTGGCGATAGGTGAAGAGGTAGAAATCATCGTCGCCGTCGAGCGCGCGGCGGGTCTGGGCGTCCATGAAGATTTGCCGGTTGCGGGCATGTTCCATGTTCCAACGCGGATCGCCGATGCGCTGCGGCTGGCTGCGCGCGCTGATATGGGTGGGCAGATAGCCGTCCATGTCGATCAGGCAGCAGCCGATGATGGTCGCGTCCTTCGCGGTATGGCGGTCGAGCAACGGCCGCACCCGCAGATCGGCATAGGCGGTGAAACCGGTCTGATATTGGGTCGGTTCGGACCCCGCGATCGGTCGATGGCTGCGATCGAACAGCGCCTGTTGCGACAATTCGCCGCGGGCCAGTGCATCCTCGATCAGCGCCGTAACCTCGGCCGCGCCATCCTCGGCCAGCGCGATATAATGGCTGTTGCGGGTGCGCAGCCGGCTCTGCGCCGCCGTGTTGAGCATGTCGTTGGCCAGGCTCTCCAGCGTCTCGATCTTGTCGCGGGCCATGTCGACACGTCCCGCACTCTCGGTCGAGGAGCGGCCGAACAGCGCCAGCCCCTGGTCCAGCGCCGCGACATGAGCGTCCGCCTCGTCGGTGCAGGCGACGATCGCGCTGGATCGCTCGCCGAACTGGGTCACGAGCGAGGCGATTTCCGCCATCGACAAGCGCAGTTGGTCGATATGGGTGCCGACGTCGCGGCCGCGCTGGATATTCGCCTCCACCCCGCCGATCAGATGCCGGGCATCGCGGTCGAGCTGGCCAAGCTTGCTGCCGACCGAGGCCGAGGATTGGGCCGCCTGTTCGGCCAGCCGGCGGATTTCCTCCGCCACCACGGCAAAGCCCATCGTCGCCTCGCCGCCGCGCGCCGCCTCGATCGCCGCGTTGACGCCCAGCAGGCGGGTCTGGCGGGCGATCGTGCCAAGCTGATCGGAAATGCCGCCCACCGCCTCGATCACCTGCAGGAACTGGCGCAGATGGCCTTCAAGGCCGGTGACATGTTCGACCAGCCCCGCCACCTCGCCCAGCGACAGGGTGATGACATCATGCCCCTCGGCAATGATGCGCCCGGCGCGCCCGGCGGTGAGGCTCAGTTCCTGGGCCGCCGCCACGCTCTCATTCTGGCTGGCGGTCAGCGTCTGCATGTTCGCCTGCAAGTCCGACAGGCGCGCCGAATCGCCCTGGATCCGGCGGTTCACTTCGCCCAGAAATCCAGCGGTTTCGCTGCATTGCAATGCTATGTCGCCCGACCGTTCCCCCAGGTCAGCCAACAATTCTCCGTTTTCCAAGCCGCCCCCGCAACTTAACTGTCACAATGAATACTGAACTGTTTACCGTGCGGCGCAACACTTAATATTTCGCCAATGCGATCCGCCCGACGCTTGCATCGCCCGCCGCGCTGGCCGACAAGATCGGCACCATGATGCTCAATTTCCTCGACGCGCTGCGCGCCGCCGGCATCCCCGCTAGCATCAAGGAGCATCTGCTGCTCCTGGAGGCGCTGGACCGCGACGTGATCGAGCGACGGCCGGAGGATTTCTATTATCTCGCCCGCGCCACCTATGTGAAGGATGAGGGGCTGATCGACCGGTTCGACCAGGTCTTTGCCCGCGTGTTCAAGGGGCTGCTGGGCCAGGACGGGGTTGAGGCGGAGATACCCGAGGAATGGCTGCGCCTGGTCGCGGAGAAGTTCCTCAGTCCCGAGGAGATGGAGAAGATCAAGTCGCTGGGCGACTGGGACGAGATCATGAAGACGCTGAAGGAGCGGCTGGAGGAGCAGAAGGAGCGCCATCAGGGCGGCAGCAAGTGGATCGGCACCGGCGGCACATCCCCTTTTGGCCATGGCGGCTATAATCCCGAAGGCGTGCGGATCGGGGGGACAAGCCGACACAAGCGCGCCATCAAGGTGTGGGAAAAGCGCGAATTCGCCAATCTGGACAGCAATCGCGAGATCGGGACCCGCAACATCAAGGTGGCGCTGCGCCGGCTGCGCCGGTTTGCGCGGGAGGGGGCGGCCGACGAACTGGACCTGGACGCGACGATCCGCGGCACCGCCCGGCAGGGCTGGCTCGACATCCGGATGCGGCCCGAGCGGCACAATGCGGTCAAGCTGCTGCTGTTCCTGGACGTGGGCGGATCGATGGACCCGCATATCAAGCTGTGCGAGGAGCTGTTTTCCGCCGCGACCAGCGAATTCAAGAATATGGAATTCTTCTACTTCCATAACTGCCTCTATGAAGGCGTGTGGAAGGATAATCGCCGCCGCTTTGCCGAGCGCACCCCGACCTGGGACGTGCTGCACAAATATGGCCATGACTATAAGGTGATCTTCGTCGGCGACGCGGCGATGAGCCCCTATGAGATCAGCCATCCGGGCGGGTCGGTGGAGCATATGAACGAGGAAGCGGGTGCCGTCTGGCTGCAGCGCGTCACCCATACCTATCCCGCGACCGTGTGGCTGAACCCCGCGCCGGCGGAGCATTGGGGCTACAGCCAGTCCACCCGCATCATCCGTGACCTGATGAGCGAGCGCATGTATCCGCTGACCTTGGAGGGGCTGGATGAGGCGATGCGGGAATTGACGCGCAAGCGGTAGGATCGGCCTCTGCGGCGCGCGGGCATATCCGACAGGTCAAAGAGCCATCCGCATAGTGGCTGAGGGGTGCGGTGTAGGACAGCGCGAATTTGTTGCCCTAGGGTTGGTCGGTCAGGCGGATGACGCGACAGTATATTTCGGCCCGAAGTTCACAGTGTCGTCGGGCCATTTCGGGCCTTTTGCACCTGTCACGCGCCCGCGACGCGACACCGACGCGCCTGTGGCGCGACTATTGCGTCACGATCAGGGTCACTGTCCCGCACCACCGACGCGACAGTCAGGCGACAGGGACGCGACAGCGGCGCGACAATTCTGGACATGTTTGCGTGAGGGGGACGGTTTTTCATGGCCGGAGTAGATCATGAACGGGCCGAATAGGACAGAGGGTGCGCGCCCTTGGTTGGGTCGCACTCGCAAAGCAAGAAAAGCGGGATGCCGGGTCAAGCCCGGCATGACGGGATGGGGATGGAAGCTAGCGACCACTTGCGGACGTTTCCTACTCCCCTCCCTTCCAGGGAGGGGCTGGGGGCGGGTGCGCCGCGTAGCGGCGGTCTACGGTCGATAGGGCAGAAGCTCGCTACGCTCGCCACCCACCCCAACCCCTCCCTGGAAGGGAGGGGCTATGTCTTGTTCCAACCCAACTC